>NZ_JAYGHV010000288.1:0-26439 GCF_034932145.1 Spirulina sp. 06S082
GCTGTAATTTACCGAGTGCAAATCCTCGACCATTCCAAGCATAGTGATAGTCGGGTTGAATCTTTAGGGCGCGATCGTAGCTTTCTATCGCCTCTTCATTTCGCTGTAATTTACCGAGTGCAAATCCTCGACCATTCCAAGCATAGTGATAGTCGGGTTGAATCTTTAGGGCGCGATCGTAGCTTTCTATCGCCTCTTCATTTCGCTGTAATTTACCGAGTGCAATGCCTCGATTATACCAAGCATAGTGATATTCGGGTTGAATCTTTAGGGCGCGATCGTAGCTTTCTATCTCCTCTTCATTTCGCTGTAATTTACCGAGTGCAATGCCTCGACTATTCCAAGCATCTAAATCATTTGGTTCAATTTCTAGAGCGCGATCGTAGTTTTCTATTGCTTCTTTGTAACGTTGTAAATTTTTAAGTGCAACACCTTTATTATGCCAAGCATAATGATAGCTTGGTTGAATATCTAGAGCGTGTTCAAAGCTCTCTATTGCTTCTTCATAATTATGTAAGTAATCGCAAAGAACTATTCCTTTTTGATTCCAAGTAATATAGTCTTCTTGCTTTATATATAGAGCGTGTTCAAAGCTCTCTATTGCTTCTTCATATCGTTCTAAATCCTTAAATAAACTACCCTTACTATACCAAATCAGATGATTTTGTGAATCTAACATCAAGGCTCTATTATAGCAATCTAAAGCTCGATCATAATCCTGATCGCTGTTAAAAATTCGTCCTTGTTCTCGTAATAAATTTGATTTTCGTTTATTATCTGATGGATCAAGTTTCAGGATTTGATCTTTAATTTCTAAAATTTTTGCCATTCTTTTCTCTGAAGTGAGAGCAAGATAATCTTTATAAGTTTTACTCACCAATTCTCGAGAAGTATTTTGTAAGTTTTCTGAAGTCTCAGCAAACTTAAAAAACCCCGATCGCCAGTCAAAAAAATCTGGTGCGCGTTGAACAAAATAATCGATCGCAAAACGAGGAACTAAAAAGATTAACGCTATAGATAAATTGGCTTCAAATAGCTCCCGATATCGATTCAAATGACTCAATACAGAAGGAACTCCCTTCCAACTATAGTTGTAGATCTCCTTATCACTCCAACCCGCCAGCCGCTTTGTATCTTCATAAGCATATAAAGTCTGCTCGATTCCCGTCACGCAAGCCATCTCAAACGGCTCCGCTTGATAACGCTCTATTAATTCCCAATAAAGTGTTTCACTTTGCTGCTCTAACTCAAAGCGAACGAGCCTTTTTTGAGCAAAACGCTCTTGAATTGCTTCTATTATTCGTTCCCCCAAAGCCGGACTACACTGAACAAAAAAGAGATTAAATCCTTTTTGGCGACGCAACGCCCGCAACAGATCCTTTAACTCCTCTTCCGCTTCTGGACTCCAGCGATCTAAACTGTCGAAGATCGCCGGACTCTGACGCTCTAACTTTTCAAACTCCTTTTCTCCTAGTGGTTTTGCCATCACAACTCCTTCCACAGTACGGGGTGAACATCATACCAAGTTCGCTTATTGTCATCATCCTGATAATAACGATACTCCAAAATACAACGACTGAGCAGCAAACCTCGGTGCAAGAGATCGTTCTCGATCGCCTTCTCTCGATGTACCTTTCGCAATGCCTCCCACCAATCTTCCTCTACCGCCCGTCGGTACACATCCCGCAGCGCATCGATCGCCCGTTGCACTGCCCGTCCTCGAATGGGTAGGTCTTCTGTTCTATTGATCGTCTCTTTCATTAACTGGATCAAATCTCGCACGTATCCCCCGCTTATCAGACACAATTCCTGTATAATCTCCTCGGACTCAAAAACATTCAACGATGACTCTCTCAAACCCGAAGGAAGGCGCAAGCGAATAATCGTTTTCATGGCATCCAATCCTTTATCGTAAGGCTCGCCATCTTCTTGACGTACCATAATCGAGGGTAGTACCTTGGGAATATCATAATTATCTTTAAGTTCCGTCGCCCAACGGGAGTAAATCAGCGCGATCGGTACCGTATAAATCATGTGGCATTCCAGCGCCTTCAGTTGTTCGTGGCGATCCAGAAAAATCTCCTCATAGTTACTGCGTTCGTTATCGCGGAAGATCGGCACAATACGATCCAAATTGTCCGCAATGACTACAAGTTTTGCTTTCTCTGGTAAATGAGCGCGACCGTCTTTAATAAAAGCATTCAACGCTTGAATCAACGTCTCTGTATGGGGTTCGAGACGTTCTCGAATTTTTTGGCGCTGACTGGGTTCCGATCGCACTGCCGCCGTTAGTTTGGCAAACTCTGTTAACGCGAACTGTAAATTAACCTGCTCGATCTTCACTTCTCTGAGCATCACATCTTGGAAATCTTGCAATCGTCCCTTGAGCCAGTCGAGAATAGGATCGGGGTTTGCTTTATCCTTCAACTCTTGCAACAAATGGCGCGTACAAGCGAGGAGAATGTCCGTATATTGAACATCTTGAACACTGAGATCCTGCTCGTCTGCGGCAAAATAGACCACCGTATGATCGCGATCCTCAAGGTCTTTCTTCAACCGCAATAACTCTGTAGTTTTTCCCGATCCCCGATAGCCAGAATAAACCTGATAGGTGAAATCGTCCGATCGCCGCACCGTGCGCCCCAAATCCTTCACCACGTCCTCATCCCCTCGCACCGCCCGACAGTCCACATAGCGCCGATCGTTGGGCTGCAAGGGTTTTGGTGTAAAGGAATTGTACATCTCATCGAGGAGAGCTTCCATTTCTTCGGGACTAAACATAGTTCGCGATCGCGGGTAAACGACTGATTTAAAGTGCAGAATTGCCGAGGAGGTCTCAACCAATTTTAAGACAAAATTGAGGGCTAGTGGTCTGTCAAGGATTTTTTGGCGGGCAAGGGCGATCGCTATAACCCTAATCCATTTCAATGGATTTTTTGTATGAGACAGGGATTTTCAATCCCTGGCGGATCGGGCTATACTCGTCATTTTAAGTATGACAGACCTCTAAAAATCTTTGCGCTAATTGTTGTTGGTTTCCCCAGTGCAGATGAAGATAAGAAGCATGAAGCCGATCGCCTTGCCATCCTTCTATTTTACTCCGTCGGCGATATCCTTGCAAGGAAAATAAAGGCCGATCGGGTTCGCAGGTTAAGGAAGAACGATGAAATTCATGTCCCCAGATTATTTCTCCAGTTTTAATTAAAGGGCTATCTTGCAATGCGATCGCTTTTCGATAGCCGAGATTTAATCGTTTTCCCATCATTGTTGTTGTCGGTAAAATACCCACCATTTCCCAACTATCTCCGGCAAAATCAATCAGGTTTTCGCATAAATACATTAATCCTCCGCATTCGGCGTATGTCGTCATTCCGGCTTTAATTGCTTCTAAAACAGCGTGACGTGCTGATTTGTTTTCAGTTAATTCTCGTGCAAACATTTCGGGAAATCCTCCCCCAAAATATAGCCCTTGAATATTGTCGGGTAATGCTTCATCTTCTAGCGGACTCCAAGGGATTAATTCTGCTCCGAGAGAGGCTAATATATCTAAATTATCTTGATAGTAGAAGCTGAAGGCGCGATCGCGGGCGATCGCTATTTTTTTGGGAGTGTGGGGGGTGTGGGGAGTGTGGGGAGTGTGGGGAGTGTGGGGAGTGGGGGGGGAAGGGGGGGAGAGGAGGGGGAGTAATTGTTCCCAATTAAAACAATTTTGGGCGAGTTCTGTTAGGCGATCGCCTAACTCTTTTAAGTTGTCGAGTTCGTCGGTGGGGATTAATCCTAAATGCCTGGCAGGGATGGTAATTTCGGCGTGACGTTTCAAAACCCCTAAAATGGGTAAATCGAGGGGTTCTAGGGCTTCTTGCAGCAGTTCTAGATGGCGATCGCTACCGATACGATTCAGGATAATTCCGGCGATATTGAGGCGCGGATCGAAGGATCGAAAACCGTGGGCGATCGCCGCGATCGAACCGGATAAACTACTACAATCAATCACTAATAAAATCGGAATGTTTAAAATGCGAGCAATATGGGCGGTACTGGCATAATCGTTAATATCTGCTTCTTGTTTTTTGATACCATCAAATAAGCCCATTACGCCCTCAATGATAACAGAATCAACATCTTGACTATGGTTGAGAAAACAAGATTTTACATATTCTTCTGACGTTAAAATCGGATCGAGATTGCGGCAAAAACGTCCTGTTATATTGGTATGAAACATGGGATCGATGTAGTCGGGACCCACTTTAAAAGATTGGACTTTATGACCGCGACGTGCTAAAAAAGCCAGCAGGGACATGGTAATTGTTGTTTTTCCCGATCCGCTTCGTTCTCCCGCGATAATTAATGCCATTGTTGTTTATTTTTGGGGGATAAATAATTGTTTAATTTGAGAATAATTGAGTTTACCGCGATCGCATCTTGGCAATTCAGGCAGTGCTAACCAATATTTGGGCTGTTTAAATTTGCTTAATTTTCCTGTTAATGCCTGCTTAATTTCAGTTTCTGCGATCGCCGGTTCTTTGGGAACGTAAGCGGTTGCGATCGCTTCTCCCCATGTTGTATCCGGAATGCCAACAACGCAGGCATCTCGCACTAAATTCGTGGCTAAAATTGCGGTTTCCACTTCTACAGGAAAGACATTTTCTCCCCCTGTAATAATTTTGTGACTTTTGCGACCAACCAAGTATAAATAGCCTTCCTCGTCAAGATAGCCGAGATCGTCGGTGGCGATCTCGGTTTTTAAAAACCGATGCGGGTGGGGATAATACCCCCAATAGTTTGATTTTGCTTGAATATGAATCGTCCCAATTTGATTGGCTGCTAATTTTGTTTCACGATCGCCCAATATTTCCAGGGTCGCATGGGGTAAGACTTGGCCGCTACTTTCGTTACCTTCCAGGAATACTGCGGGTTTCAGCGTCACAACTCCGGAAGCTGTTTCCGTCATGCCATAGGTAGGGCTTAGTTTAATCTTACATTGCCGTGCGCGATCGAGCAACTTTTTCCACGGGGGCGCACCTCCTAATAAAACTGTTTGAAAAAGAGACAACCATTGAGGGTTTAAATCGAGTAAAGATTGCAGTTGAGTGGGGACAAGGGAGATAAAAAAATTACTAGGATTTGTAATCCCTATTTCTCCTTGTTTTAAAGATTGATACGGTAGAATTACGATTTTTCCCCCTGTCAGTAAAGAGCGCAAAAACTGCATTAAGCCACTGACATGATATAAGGGTAAAATACAAAAAGAATTGATGGATTTTTGAGCAAAATATTTTTGAAATCCTTGCACTGAGGCAGAAAGCGAACAACCATCGTGCATGGCAAATTTAATCTTTCCAGAAGTTCCTCCCGTAGGAATCATAATTCTCGCTTCTAAGGGCATAGTCTGCACTTCTTCAGATTCTTTGAAATGCGAACTAGAATCGGGTAATTTTCCCCAAATGAGATTGGGTTGAACTAATAAAAATACTTGTTCCCATTCTTTATATTCCCAGTGAGGATTGCAAAGAAAAATCGGATAGTTTTCTATAACAGCAGCACAAAATTTTGCTAGAAAATGCAGTGGATTTGTTTCTATCAGCAAAACTTTTGCGGAATTATCCCATTGTTGTAAAAATTGGCGATAGTTTTCCACAAGGTCATAGAATTGGTTAGCGCGATCGCAAATTAACCAATCTTCCTTCTGTCTGTTTTCTAGTGTTTCTTTTAGAGTCATAATATTTCTTGATGCTCTTACCCTGTAAGATAGTTAAAGTTCCTCTGAACTATTTTCTTCTAAAGACTCTAGTTTATTTCTTAAATCATCATCAATATTTTGCATTAGTTCATCAGCCCTTTCTTTGCAAGTTGCCAAGGCTTGAACTCGTTGCCGATTTAAGTTCTCTGGGTTTCGTTGGAGAGTACGAATTTGTTCTCGAATTGTTTGTAGTTGTTTGAGTCTTTCCCCAGAGAGTGTTCCACTTGCGATCGCTTCATCGAGTTGTTGAACCCGTTGTTCGTCTTGAAGGAGAGATTGAATTTCCTGAAATTGGGATGAAATTTGATTATAACATTGCTGGTAGAGCGACAGAACAACATCTTGTCTGGCAAAGTTAGCCGACAAATTATAAAATGCAGTATTATAGCTTCTTGTTAATGCACCTAACTCCTCTTGTCGCCACATTTCTAGAAGCTCTTTCGCTTTGTCATAAGTTGTATCGGCCTCTTCATACCGTCCTAAAATTGAAAGGGCGATACCGCGCTGAAACCAAGCAATATAATTAGTTTCATCCAATTCGATCGCGCGATCGCAGGCTGCTAATTTTTCTTCTCTTTCGAGCTCTCGGCATTGTTCTAGGATTTCGTCTAAGCGATCGCTTTCTTCAGATTCTTGGGCAAATGCAGGCAACAAGAACATTATAATAACTGAAAATAGAGCAATCGCACTAGAGAAGAGTAATTTTCTCATAACCATTTTGGAGTAGGCAAACAACATTAAATTGTAACAAATCAAGCGCTCGCTTGAACATATCGCACAAGGACGCTATCTCTTGACTTTTTGTCACTTGCAGAAATAAATGCGATCGCAAACGCATCCTACAAGATCGGAGATCGCACTAAAATGTTAGTTCAAATGCGTAACTGCTACGAAATGGATAAAGTTGAGCTAAAGTTGATATTGACACTATGACTCAAAAGTATGATGTAAGCGTGGATTTCTTATTTCCCACATTAGTAGGGCGATCGTGTCTTCTAAATTCTGAAAACATTAATTCGGGCTAGATAAACTTTCATCAGGTAAGTAATGATAATACCTGCAAATTGTACGACCAGAACAATTTTGTTTTACAAATCAAATGGACTTGCTATAATATCGAACCAAGAATCAATGCCAAATCCTACAGCACGTTGAGGGGAAGATAATTCTCTTGCAAGTTGTAAGACTGTTTTTCTGCCAATATCTGTTTCAAAAACAGAGGAAAAAACTGCATCGATCGCATACTCTTGACAAACTCTTCTGAGACGTTGGGGCGATCCGGCGATCGCCGCTTTGATAACATAGATTCCTCGCCATCCTTCCTGATAGCACTGTTCCAATTTTGTTAAAGTTGCGACGGATTCATCTAAGGCGATATCGGTAGCATAAGCTGTTTGCAATTTTATCATTTCTGATAGATTTTGCGGGGGTAGAGGTTGTTCGATAAACTCAATATTTCCGATTCGATCTGCTGCTTCTAACCAATGCTTTGCTGTCTCTAGATTTAGTCCACCATTGGCATCTAAGCGGAGAGTCACATCAATCGGTAAAGCCTGAGTTAATTGCTGCAATATCTTTAATTCTTCTGCAACAGAAGTAACACCAATTTTCCACTTAAATGTTCTTCCTCCTTCCTCATATCCTATTTGCCATTGTTGTAGTGCTAATTTACCCGCAGGAAGAAGATAAGAATAAGAGGAAGGAGAAGAATTATTTTCTAAGATTTCGGGTTGTTCCAACTCTTGCAGGGCAGATTCAAAAGCAAACTGACAAGCAGGAAGGCGATCGGGAATAGTAAAGATATCTTCTCGGCTAATTTTTGTTCTCAATTGCTGCATAAACTGCAAGGCTTGAGCTAATGTTTCCGATCCAAACCACGGAATAGGGGCGATTTCTCCTCTTCCTCTTTTCCTTTTCTCGTCTACCAACTCCACAATAATTCCTTCTCGGATGTCCCATGTTCCATGATGAGTTTGTAAGGGTTGTTTAAAGGGATATTGATAAACCTCAAACCCAACTTGATAAACCATATTAGATAAAATTGGGGAGAATAAAACCGAGAGATAATAATAGACCGCTCCAAAAATGGAACTTGACTGCAATGAATTTACAGACTTTGACTTTCTCGGGAATATCGTGATTTTGCCAAACAAAATGAACGACTTGATAAGCCAAAGGAAGACTTAAAAAGAGCAGTAATGTCCAGAGAGGAAAATAGCCTAAAGCGATAAATAAAGGCGTAAAGATAAAAATACTTCCCGTCGCACCTGCTAAAACTTTTGCCCCTAGTTTTGTTCCTAAGCGAACGATCGGCGATCGCTTTCCTGCTGCTAGATCGTCTTCTACTTGATGAAAATGGGAACAAAATAAAATAATCGAGGTCGTAATACCAATCAAAATTGAAACTGCAAATGCTGTGGAGGAAAAACTTTGAGTTTGAGAATAATATGCTGCGGCGATCGCCAAGGGTCCAAAGGTAACAAAACAAATAAATTCTCCCAGTCCTTGATATCCCAAACGAAAAGGCGGTCCTTGATAGCTATATCCTAATGCACAGGATAAGAGAATTAATTCTAAAACCATCCAGTCTTGTTGTCGCCAAGAAATAGAAACAATACCTAAAATCCCCAAGAGTAAGAATAAACTACTCAACCAGAAAACTAAAAATTTATTGCCCGTCAAATTAACAACTGAGTGTAGTTTATTGCGATCGATGCCTGTTTCTGAATCAAAGAAATCATTACTGAGATTCATCCATGCTATAATCGCGATCGCAGACCCTAAAAAAGTTAGAAAGATGCTCCAATTCAAGCCATTATTTTGACCATAAGCAACTGCGGTACCAACGGTAATGGGAATAACAGCAACGGTATACATGGGGGGTTTAATTGCAGCGTACCAAAGTTGGCGGCGATCGGGTTGAGTTAAAGGCGTTGTGGTCATTTCAATGAACAATAGAATAATCCCCCTTGCTTAATGCGGAGGTTGGCTGTTAGCTATTTTATAACCATTGCAGTAAAATTGAAAATGAACGATTATGATTTTTACATTGAGACTCGAGGAAATAGCACAAATACTCCTCTCCTTTTTTTGCATGGATTTATGGGGAATGGAGATGATTTTCACGCGATAATCTCTCAGCTTGCTGAGGATTTTTATTGTTTGGCGATCGATCTTCCAGGACATGGTAAAACAAACATAAACGGTAGAGATGATTGTTATAATATGGAACAGACAGGGAATGCGATCGCCAAATTTCTCGACAATCTTAATCTCCTCCAGTGTTATTTACTGGGTTATTCCATGGGAGGAAGATTAGCGCTTTATCTCGCCTTGCATTTTCCGCAAAAATTCCCTAAAATTATTCTAGAATCGGCATCTCCTGGATTAAAGAACCCACTCGAACAGGAAAAGCGGCGCGAAAAAGATGCACAATTAGCAAACATCTTAGAAACGCGATCGCTGGAAAACTTTCTTGAAGATTGGTATCAAAATTCGCTTTTTTCTTCTTTGCAAAGTCAGGCTAAATTTGAGACTAAATTTGAGATAATGATACAGAGGAGAAGGCAAAACGATCCCCTATTATTAGCAAAATCTCTGCGATATATAGGAACAGGACAACAACCCTCTTTATGGGATGAACTAAAAACCTTACAAAATCCTTTATTATTACTGGTTGGAGAACTAGATGCAAAATTTACTGCGATCGCAACCCAAATGCAAATACTTTCCCCTCTCGTGCAGTTGCAAATTGTTGAAAATTGCGGTCATAATATTCATTTAGAGAACCCCGAAAGATTTATTAAAAAAGTTAAATATTTTTTGAATGCCTCTTGACTTTCGTAACATCAATACCCTCTGTAGTTCTATTCTTGTCGAGACTCTTTCTCGTCTCGGTTTGACTACTGCAATTCTTTGTCCTGGCTCTCGATCTACCCCTCTAACTGTTGCTTTTGCCCAACACGATCGCATTGAAGCTATTTCCATTTTAGACGAACGTTCCGCCAGTTTTTTTTCCCTGGGAATTGCCAAAAAATCTCGCTTACCCGTCGTCCTTGTCTGCACATCCGGCACCGCCGCAGCTAACTTTTATCCTGCAATTATAGAAGCCAGTCTGAGCGGTGTATCCTTGCTCGTGTTAACCGCCGATCGCCCAGCAGAATTGCAACATTGTCGCGCCGGACAAACCATCGATCAACTTAAAATTTATGGACAATATCCCAACTGGCAAGCACAATATCCTCTGCCAGAAAATTGTTTAGAAATCCTGCATTATTGGCGACAAAATACGATTCAAGCCTGGACGCGATCGCGCTTCCCTCATGCTGGAGTTGTGCATCTAAATTTCCCCTTCCGCAAACCCCTAGCCCCCATCGAACAACCAGAAATTAAAGCCTTAGAATCGCAAATTGATGAGGAAGAATTTTTTTCATTTCTGGGGAATAGACAACCGGGAATAGGCAGAAAACAGGCAATGATGGAAATTCCCTCTCAATGGCAAACCCAAAAAAAAGGAATTATTATTGCAGGAATTTGTTGCCCTCAAAAACCAAGTGCTTATTGCAGCGCGATCGCGGAACTTTCCCAAACTCTACAATTTCCCGTTTTAGCAGAAGGACTCTCTCCCGTCCGCAACTATGCCGATCTTAATCCTAATCTGATTTGCACCTACGATCTCCTGCTTCGCAATCTTGAATTAGCTCAAGAATTAACCCCCGAAATCGTGATTCAAATCGGCGAATTACCCACCAGTAAAATCCTGCGATCGTGGTTACAAAATACGCAACCGCAACGATGGATCGTCGATCCCAGAGAAGAAAATCTCGATCCTCTCCACGGGAAAACCCTGCATTTAAGAACCGCGATCGAACAGTTAACCCTTCCCAAAACTGCCGCGCGATCGCCATCCCCCTATTTAAAACAATGGCAAGCCAAAGAAACCCAAATGCGAGAAATCTGCGATTGCGATCTCACCGCAACAAAAGAACTATTTGAAGGTAAAATTCCCTGGTTATTATCCCAAATGCTGCCCCCAGGAACCCCCTTATTTATCGCCAATAGTATGCCCGTTCGGGATGTAGAAACCTTTTGGCGACCCAATCACCATCGCATTCAACCCTACTTCAACCGAGGTGCGAATGGCATTGACGGCACCCTCTCCACCGCCCTCGGTATCGCCCACCGCAACCGCAGTAGCGTGCTTCTAACTGGAGATCTCTCCCTTCTCCATGATATTAATGGTTTGTTGCAAACCAACAAGTTTTGGGGGCATCTCACCATTATCCTGATTAATAATAATGGCGGCGGCATTTTCGAGAACTTACCCATTGCCCAATTTAACCCCCCCTTTGAAGAATTTTTTGCCACCCCCCAGGCGATCGATTTTGCCGAACTCTGTGCTGCATACCGCATTGAATATCACTGCATTACCGCTTGGAAGCGCCTAGAACCCCTCTTAAATCCTCTCCCCGAGGAGGGAATCAGAGCGATCGAAATCCCCACCCATCGCGGCGCAGATGCCCAATGGCGCAAAACCCAATTCCACAAATGGTCTAACGAATAACTATCAACTATCAACTATCAACTATCAACTATTCCCAGATGTCCCCTCCCGTCCTAAACTTGTCATGGAGAGATAATAATTGGCAATTTAGAGGTTTTTTCGTGAAAAGAGTATTAGGAATCATTCTGGGTGGAGGTGCCGGCACCCGTCTTTACCCACTAACGAAACTACGGGCAAAACCGGCAGTTCCCCTAGCAGGCAAATACCGTTTAATCGATATTCCTGTTAGTAATTGTATTAATTCAGGCATTAATAAAATTTACGTTCTGACGCAATTTAATTCAGCTTCTCTTAACCGTCACTTAACCCGCGCTTATAATTTTGGCGGTTTGAGTGATGGTTTTGTGGAGGTGCTTGCGGCACAACAAACCCGCGATCGCCCAGACTGGTTTCAAGGAACTGCCGATGCGGTGCGTCAGTATTTGTGGTTATTTGAGGAATGGGATATGGATGAAGTGATTATCCTCTCAGGAGATCATCTTTATCGCATGGACTACGGTTTATTCATCGATCGCCACCGAGAAACGAATGCCGATATTACCCTTTCGGTTATTCCCATTGACGAAAGACGTGCCTCTAGTTTTGGCTTGATGAAGATTGATAATGCAGGCAGGGTTATTGATTTTAGCGAAAAACCCAAAGGAAATGAACTCAAAGCCATGCAGGTTGATACCATGTCTTTAGGTTTAACCCTAGAAGAGGCAAAACAAAAGCCTTATATTGCTTCCATGGGGATTTATGTCTTCAAGAAAAATGCTTTGATCGAACTGCTGAAGCAGAATACAGAACAAACAGATTTTGGTAAAGAAATCATTCCGGGAGCCGCCAAGGATTATAATATTCAGGCGTATCTTTTTGATGATTACTGGGAAGATATCGGAACGATAGAATCATTCTTTGAAGCAAATTTGGCCTTAACGGTACAGCCGAAACCTGCTTTCAGTTTTTATGACGAACAAGCGCCTATTTATACCCGTTCTCGCTATCTTCCTCCTACCAAACTATTAAACTGTAAGGTGAGTGAATCGATTATTGGTGAAGGCTGCATTCTCAAAAATTGCGAGATTGGTCATTCAGTATTGGGCATTCGTTCTCGCATTGAGTCCGATTGTAAAATTGAGGATACCCTAGTGATGGGTGCCGATTATTACGAACCTTTTGCTGAACGTCAATCCAATTTAGAAATGACGAAAGTTCCTCTGGGAATTGGTGAGGGTTCGACGATTCGCCGGGCAATTGTTGATAAAAATGCCCGCATTGGTAAGAAAGTTTTAATCCTCAATAAAGATCGGGTTGAAGAAGCCAATCGCGAAGATGAGGGCTTTTTCATTCGCAGTGGTATTGTGGTGGTGTTGAAAAATGCGGTTATTCCCGATAATATGGTAATTTAACTCATGTTAAAGGCGATCGCCAGAACAAAATTATAGTTAATTTGGATTCAGGCGATCGCTTTTTATTGACCAACTCCCACCGCTTGTTTGCGACTCCGCACTTCCAAATAAACCAAAAGTGCGTTAATATCCGCAGGATTAACCCCCCCAATGCGCGAGGCTTGGCCAATGGTTAAAGGGCGAACTTTTGTTAATTTTTCTCGCGATTCCATTGACAATGTTTCCACCTTCATGTAGTCCAAATCGGGGGGTAATTTTCGATTAGTATTGCGGCTAATTTGTTCAATTTGATTTTGTTGGCGTTTGATGTATCCCGAATATTTAATCTCGATTTCCGCATCTTCTTTTTCAATGAGATTTAACTCAGAATTACCCAACTGATAACGCTCTAAATCGAGATAATGAAAACCCGATCGCCGCAACAAATCCGCTAAGGTAATCGATCCCTTAATTCTCTGCTGGGTATCTGCCAGAATTTGCTTGCCGATCGCATCACCTTCCTTAACTCGCGTAGTATTTAAACGCTCTTTTTCTGCCTCAATATTGGCGTATTTGTCTTGGAATAATTGCCAACGGCGATCGCCAATTAAGCCAATTTCTCGACCCAAGGGCGTGAGACGGCGATCGGCATTATCGGAACGCAAAAGCAAGCGATATTCAGAACGAGAAGTGAGCATACGATAGGGTTCTCTTAAATCCTTCGTACACAAATCGTCAATTAATGTACCAATGTAACTTTGTTCCCGAGAAAATACCAACATTTCCTCTCCTTTAACAAATTTTACTGCATTAATACCCGCCACAAGACCTTGTGCCGCAGCCTCTTCATATCCCGTCGTACCGTTAATTTGTCCCGCCGAAAATAACCCCTCAATGTTTTTAGTCATCAAAGTGGGATAGCATTGCGTCGCAGGCAAATAGTCGTATTCCACCGCATAAGCAGCACGTAACATCGTGCATTTTTCCAACCCTGGTAACGTCCGTAACATCTGCAATTGCAGCGTTTCCGGCAATCCCGTCGAAAAACCTTGAATATACAATTCAGGAATTTCTCGCCCTTCCGGTTCGATAAAAATCTGGTGAGAATCTTTGTGAGCAAAACGCACGATTTTATCTTCAATACTGGGACAATAACGCGGTCCCTTGGCATCAATAAAGCCACCATAAACCGGAGACAAGTGCAAATTGTCTTGAATTAAACGATGAGTTTCTAGAGTCGTGCGGGTGAGATAACAATTCATTTGTTCCCGTTCCACCCATACTTCCGGGTCAAAACTAAACCAACGCACCTTTTCATCGGGGGGTTGAGGTTCCATTTTGGAATAGTCCACCGATCGCTTATCTACCCGCGCAGGAGTCCCAGTTTTTAAGCGTCCCGTCTCAAACCCTAATTGGTTAAGGGTATCCGTCAATCCAACTGCTGCAAATTCCCCTGCCCGTCCCGCAGACATGGACTTATCCCCCACCCAAATGCGACCGCCGAGAAAAGTACCCGTAGTGAGAATCACCGCCTTCGCTGCAAAACCAGAGCCAAAATAAGTTTGTACCCCAATCACTTCATCATTTTTCCCCAATACCAAATCCGTGGCCATTCCTTCGCGAATGACCAAATTTTCCTGATTTTCGACAATTTCCTTCATTACCTTGGCATATTCCCGCTTGTCAGTTTGAGCGCGTAACGCCCACACCGCAGGACCTCTGGAGATATTGAGGACGCGCTTTTGCAAATAGGTGCGATCGGCCATTTTGCCAATTTCCCCCCCCAATGCGTCCACCTCGTGGGTGAGTTGGGACTTCGCAGGACCCCCCACCGCCGGATTGCAGGGTTGCCAAGCAATGCGATCGAGATTTAGGGTTAACATGAGAGTCCGACACCCCAAACGCGCCGCAGCAAGGGCAGCTTCACATCCAGAATGTCCGGCACCAATAACAATGATGTCGAATTCGTCTTGGAAGTCTACTGGAGTTGGCATAGTCATCGTCCGGAAGGGATTGGGTTAGAGTATTTTTATATTATAGCGAGTCTTCCATCGGGGCGCGATCAACCTGCGTAGAAAAGTGCAATTCTACGCTTGGCATAACTTTCATTCTAAGACCTCCAATAATCCCACTGTTCCCGTAAAAAAGATATAAACTCCTGCGGCGATCGCATTTTTCTGTTGGCGAAAAGCAACAAATGCACCTATCATCCCCTCAATAAAATGGCTCACCAGGGCAAAGGTAACAAAATAAAGAATTGGAGTGAGGAAATGGGGAATTTCTTGTTGGTAAAGGGTCCACAACTCCAACGCGATCGCCCCCGCGATCAAAAGAGTAGAAAGCACTTTAATCGCCATTAAAAACTTGGTGTCGATCGCTTTGAGATTCATCATTAAATTTACGCTGCATACAAATAATAATTTATCACTTGGCGATCGCCAGATGCGAGAAAAGGGAAAACCTAGAGGAGATAGCGATCCTAGGAATCTAGAAAAGAATTTTCAGCAAAAGTGCATAATTTCTTCGCGATGGTCCCAAGAGAAAACTAGAGACAAATCAATAAACCCGATCTTCTCCTATACATAATAATGGCTTATTGTCAAGAGCATGGGGGATCATTTTCTTGCGATCTTAAACGATCTTAAACTTCCCGATCTATCTGGCAAACTAGAACTACAGAGAGTAGGACTTCCGCAACGCACCACATTTGTAAATGCTGCGTTGTTTCAAACTCCTCAATATTTATCGAACAAGAATTTAGACTGTATTTTGATATTCGGGCGATCGCCACCGAAGGAAGTTTGCTGTTCTAATTTACTGTTCACTCCTGCTGTTATCCCAGATCGAGGTTTCCACCATGAATTTTTTCCAACGTTTTTGGCCGCCATTTTCTCTTGAAATGCAACAAGATCGGGGGTCTACAAAAATCATCACGATCGAGAAAATCTCCCCCCCCAGCCAAGATTTAGCCCTAGATTTAAGTGGAAACAGCGATACGATAAGCGATATGATAACGGATAACCATTTTGAGGTAGCACTTGAAGAGTTAGATTCTTTCGATCGCAATTATTTGCTTAATGACTTCGATCTCGCTCGATATTGTAAGTTAGAGATGGAACTTGGGGCGATCGAGGCGAGTTCCTATCCCGAGTTTACCGCAGGGGTCTTCACTGTCGATGGTACTGGAGAAGTTGAGATCGATTTTCTTGTTGATAGCGGCACTTACCTGGGAAAAGTGACGATTTTTAGTTTAGACGGGATGGACGAGTTTGTATTAGGGTCTGAGAAATTCATTCAAGAAGCAGTCCGTCGCAGTACCAGTAACTCGCACTGGGGTTATATAGTACGCGATCGCGGTAAAACCAATCTTTTGACAAAACCTTTAACCCTGCGAGAAGGCGATCGCTTTGGCATCATGTTGATTTCCCATGATAAGGTGGACGCGATCTTGGCAAATTCTCAGATTGAAAGCACACCTCATCCTTTATTTTCCTTAGCTACAGACAATTCCCATGATGAATTGCATTTCGGTCAAATTACTGATGTAACAGGGGAAGGTCATACTTTTATGATGGAAGACTTGCGACTCGATCGCGAATTAGAGGGAGAATTGATCTTTACAGTGCGCGGGGCGATCGGACAAGCACCAACAATGAAGGATTTGGATGAAGGAGTTGGCCAAATTTAATGAATTAAAGGGAAAGGGACAGCGCGATCGCGGGATAAATGATTGCGATCGCGCCCTGAAAACTTTTAAATGGGGAAAAATCCCTAGATATATGCAAGCCAATAGTCCCAATACCAACATCTCCTTTCCCCCATCCTTGCAACCCGGAGATCTACTCAAGGTTGTCTCTCCCAGTGGTGGTTTAAAAGAACTCGATCGCCTACAAAGCGGAATGAAAATTTGGCGCGATCGCGGTTATCGCTTGGAATACAGCCAACATTGGGACACTCGTTACAGTTACCTCGCTGGAACCGACGCACAACGCCGTCAGAGCCTTGCTGAAGCATGGTTTGACCCAGAATGTAAGGGCATTCTTTGCGCCCGAGGGGGTTACGGAAGTATGCGCTTATTAGAACATTGGCACTGGAAGCAGGCAAGAGGCAAGAGGCAAGAGGCAACAAAGTGGTTAATTGGCTTTTCCGATATTACCGGACTCTTGTGGAGTTTAATCAGGGCAAAAATGGGAGGGGGGGTTCATGCTCCTGTGTTGACGACATTGGCAACAGAGCCAGAATGGTCGATACAAAGACTTTTTGACCTAGTAGAAGGTCGTCCCCTCGCCGCGATCGCCGGACAGGGATGGGGAGGAGGAAAAACAACAGGAATTTTATTACCCGCAAATCTAACTGTTGCGACGCACTTACTGGGGACCGACTTGCAACCCCCATTGGAGAATATTATTTTAGCCTTGGAAGATGTAACCGAAGCACCCTACCGTCTCGATCGCCAATTAACTCAATGGCGACTCCTGGGTGCGTTTAAAGGCGTTGTCGGCATTGCTTTGGGTCGTTTCAGTCAGTGTGAAGGGAATCCTGGAGATTGGACGGTAGAAGAAATGTTACGCGATCGCCTCTCGGATTTGCAGATTCCCATTGTTTCCGATCTCCCCTTCGGTCACGATGGAGTTAATGCAGCCCTTCCTGTGGGGATTATGGCGGAATTAGACGGCGATCGCGGTGTCCTCGCAATTAACCCATGAACTCTCAATAGTTTGGCGATCGCTCATATCAAGTTTTCTCGTGACTAACATCACAGGTATTTTTGTGTCAAGTCACTGTTACAAAACTTTAAACTTTGTTATATTTGTTTACAGAAAGGAACAAAAAACAAAAACACGAGGTATTCAGATGTACACCACCACCAACGAAAACGGCATTCTCAACAACTACGCCAGCGAACCCGAAATGTATTACGCTCAGTATCCCAGTCCCGAACAGCAAGAACGCTATGCTCTTCAAGGCGCGATCGCTTTTCTCTTCGTCGGAACTTTGCTACTCACTGCATTCAGCATCAGCTAACTTTTAACTTCTCATGGTGTAATTTACAAGGGCAGAAATGCCCTTTTTTTCTTTTTAAAAATGCAATGTCGATGAGAATTAAGCGGCGATCGCAGAACGATTGCAGCTTACAAATTGCTTTTGAATAAAAGGAGAAGTCATTGCTGCAAGAAGACTGCCATAATCTAGATTAAAATTGACTTCATCGCCAATTTTCAAATTGTAGTTCCGACTGTCGAGAATAATATGATCGCTGCTGGCTCCTAGTATTTCCAGCTTATTCTCAGCTTGCAAACCAGATACTAAAACATCCTGCCTTCCCAAAGCAACAATTGCTCTTTGACGTACTCCTCGATCTTGGAAATTAGGAATATTTCCAAAAGCATCTTGACAAATCTCGCCAAAAGGAAGAGATGGTTTTTTCTTAGATTCAATCACTTCCGCAACGAGTTGAAATGCACGAGTATGTAACCCCGGAATTGCTTTTCGGTTTACCGTTTCGCAACCCAAAAAAATTGATTCCCCCAAACGAAGATTGTTAATGTTGCCAACATTTAAAGTAGATTTATACCATTCATAATTGGCAGAATTTCCCCCCGAAACTATTTCTAAACTCAATTGAAACTCTTTTTCAATGCGATCGACCAATTCAGATAATGCGTGCATATTTTTACCATCTGGCTTGACTCCACCATAACAAGCTAAATTGCAGCCAATACCCACAATTTTGAGATGAGATAAGGTTAGAGTTTTCCTGATAAATTGGAACAGATCGCAAAGCATTACCCCTTCACGCAGATCCCCCATTTCTACCATAATCACGATCTGATGCTGCTTATTTTGTACCTTTGCAAAATAGGAAAGTTTTCTCAGAGTCTCAATTTCAGTATTGAAACTTATATCTGCATTTCTAACCACAGATTCAGCTTGACTCAAAGGAGTACGGAGAAGAACAAATTGAGTTGATATTCCCGCATTTCTCATTTTTTGAATGTTTTCAATGCGAGAGTCAGCAATAAATTTGACTCCACCCTGGAGCATGGCTTCAATAACAGAAGGTTCTCCTAACACTGCCTTAGAAACTCCCATCAGAGAAATGCCTTGTTTCCCATAAAGTTCGCATAACAGCCGAGTATTATCTCGTATTTGAGATAATACTATTTCTATTCTTGGTAGGAAAGATTTCATTAATTTTTTTAGATGATTGCATCTACCTCATTGATAATGCAGGCATTTTTTCCAATTTATTCCGCATGATTTTTTGCTTCAATTTTGGAAAATGCTGACTTAAAGTTTGCACAAGTTTTTGACATCCATACTGCAAAACATCTGTTGTAGGTAATTGAAATTGCTTCTCATACTCTTCTATGAAGTTCAAAACTTCTGCATTTTCTAAATCTTCATGGCTTAAGGCGATCGCCATCACGCTAGTTTGAGAAATGGCTTCAATCAGTTGAATTTCACTCTCAATAGTTGGCATAATCAAATGAGGAAAATCACACCGGAATTTTCGACCAGGAGGATGCTGAAGGATTATGCCATCAGGCATACTTCCCTTTAAAATACCCAGAGAACTCATAAAAGCAGGATGGCTAACAGCACTCTGTCCCTCAACTAAAATGATATCGGGATTTTCATGTTCAAATGCTTGAATAACAGAGTTTTCAATTTCACCAATTACAAACTGGGAAATAAGAGCATCGATCGATACTCCATACATTGCTCCCTGCATCAAGCTGGTTTGACCTGTTGCGACTAAAACTGACTTGATACCGAGATTATTTAAAGACTTGTTAAGTTCTATTGCCGTCGTCATTTTTCCGCAAGCACAATCAGTTCCTAATACGGCAATTACGGGAATATTTACTTCCGATATTTTACCTGTAAAAACGTGCAAATCGGATAATTGCGGCGGTTTTCTGATGTCTTTAATTTGGATATTATGTTGAGCAGCCTTATCAACAAATTCTCGATCTTCAGAGAAGAACTGATGAAGACCATTAATAATATCCATTCCTTTCTCCATTGCTTGTAAGATTAGAAATCTTTCTTCAGGAGAGAGACAAGCATCTAAGGGAGCTTTTCCATAGATATAACAGTTAGGAATCTCTGCAAGTTTACTTAAGGCTTCCTCTAAATTAGAAAAAATGGGAATACCACTTTTTTCTCCTCCTAATTCTTCTTCTGCATCTTTACCAGCAAGAGAACTATCAATAACTCCAACAATTGTATAAAGTTCAGAGTGTCTAACTAATCCTGCGGCAGTTTTTCCGTCTACTAAACCGAATTGGTTTTCGCAGTAAACTAAAGCTGTTTTCTTGATGATTTTCATTCCATTAATTTCCTTCAATGAATCCTCAAATTCCAAGAGACTCCTCTACAGTTATCAAGCCTCTCTAAAATCTAGGGTTTTATCTCAATGCGAAAAACTCGCATAAACTCTGTTTAATCTGAAATCTGCAAATTTTTGATTCACCAAAAACTTATATAGCAAAAGCTATATAATCCGTTAAATTCTTGAAAAAGCTCTAAGTAATATGAGTTTTGTAGCGAAAATCTCAAGCCCTAATTGAGTCTCGGTTTAAATTTATGCCCAGTTTAGTTTAATTGTAACATAGATTACCGTTTTGTTGACGATCGCCTTCCTATTATTTTGGCTTGCACTTGCCTGCACGAATTAAACCGACACGACTGGCGATCGCATCTTGGCGATCGCTAAATGGACCCCAAATCTTCTTTTCTTCACTCCCTTCTTCTCCTGCTGTGGGTTGGCGATCGCTCAGATCGCAAGAGCCATCATTTTTCTTGACAATATACCATTTCTGTGTATCTATCATAATTGATTTTCTTTCTGAGTAAGTTTTTTATTTAATTTCCTGAAATCCTAGCACAGCAAGATTCACAGCAATAATGTAAAGTATTGTTAAAATTATTTATTGAGAAGACTTGTCATTTAGCATGAATTGTTCTTATACTGGATGTAACCCAGTTTACGGAGACTACGAGAAATATGAGGGCTACTCAATCCGAGTCAGCGATCGCCGATAAAGAAGCATTACAGCCAGTTTTAGAGGGCTTAGAAATTGAAGTTTTAGCCATTGAACAAACCGATCGCTGGTCAATTTACCATCGCTTGCAAGAATTAGGAATTCCTTGCAATTGCGCGATCGCCCAACCCCTAGAAGCCAGGATCGACAGTCCCACCGCAGCATTACAATTATGGAGTATTGCTCATCGTTATCGCGCTTCTCAGAACGAATTACGAGACTTTTTAGAAGATTGTTGGCAAACCAGAATTCGTGTTTAGATATTTCAAATTGTTTTCAAATTATTGTTGACTTAATCAAGCGTCATGTCCAAAACAAAGATGCCTGTTGCCGATTTTGCCATCGTCGGTCAATTACTGGATGTTATTATTAAAGATGGCTACAAAATCAAATATCTCAGATTGATCTTTGAAGAAAGAGAATATTGGATCAAAGTTCCTAAAGAATTGCGTAATACTTTCGATCCGAGAATAGTTCCGGGGTGTTGGTTAGAAATTAGCGGTACGCAAAAACGGAAAAAAACGGGGATAGTGCAATTGACTGCCGAGGCGATCGCCTTGGCAAAACAACAACAAAAATCCGAACTTGAAGCGATCGTACTGCCCAAATTATCTCCAAAAGCCAGCATTTTAGTCTGTCAGAAATCAACCTGTCGCAAGCGAGGAGGAGATGCTGTTTGCCATGCTTTAGAAAAAGGATTGCGCGATCGCGGATTAGGCGATCGGGTTAAGATTAGAACCACAGGCTGCCTCAAACAATGCAAACAAGGTCCTAATATTGTCGTAATGCCGGACAAAGCCCGTTATAGCAACGTTAGTTCTACTCAAATTCCTGCACTGATCGAAAAACATTTCAGTAAGAATTAATCAACGATTAATTATGCTAATTCTCGGCCAAAAGGAAACAGTGACAAGAAAAGCAACTTCCAATGTTGCTTGGCAAAAGGAAGCCCAATAATTGTAATCGCGAATAGACAAGAAAAAAGTAAATGAGTTAAAGCAATACCCCACCCAAAAACCAGAAGCCAGATAATATTAAAAATCGTATTGATAACGCTGCCTGTTTCTTCGCTAATCAGAATTTCTCGACCAAAAGGAGTCATTGTTGCTACACCTAACTTGATCGCTTGTATTCCAAAAGGAATACCGATGATTGTAACGCACAACGATATACCTCCCAAAATATAGCCTAGACCCGCAATAAAGCCACCGAAAATCAACCAAATAATATTACCTAAGAGACTCATGATAAAAAGCAGAAAAAGTAAAATGACAACAGATCAACAGGATTAAGTATCCCTACGATCCAATATTAGCAATTTTCTAGGTAATATTCAAAGATGTCACCTCGATCTGTTAGAATACCGCGCAATACGAACAAAACAGGATCGTTCCCACAATAACCCAACAATGGACATCAAACTTGTAACCGCTTTGATTCATCCCATATTTGCAGTAATTTGGGTATTTCCCCTCATTGGGATTGTCTCATATTTTGCCATGCAAACACGCCAACGTCGCTTACAAGCGGCTGCGGGAGTAAAAAGTAAAATTCCTGCTGCTGTGGGTCTAGAACACGTTAAAATCGGTCGCTTGATGGCTGGTAGTGTTGTTATGTTATCTTTAATCGGATTTGCTTATGCTACCATTAAAGGGGGATTTATCGAAAAAAAATTAATGGAAGAAGCTCCTTTTCGTGGGATTTTTCTGATTTTTATCTTTGCATTTACACTCATTTCTCTAATTCTGCTTTATCGTGCTAAACCTAAAATTTGGCGAGCTACATTTGCGACTCTAACCAGTATGGGATTAGTTGTTATTGGTTCTCAGGAATGGATTTTTCGCCGTGGTGGTGAGTGGTATATATCTCATTACTATTATGGTTTGACTGCAACTATTTTCATGGTAATTTCTCTGGCGATAATACCAGAGATTTATAAAGATCGTTCTTTAGCATGGCGCAGATTGCATATTGCGCTTAATACTATTGCTTTGTTTCTGTTTATGGGACAAGGGATTACGGGAATGCGAGATCTCGCTGAAATTGCTTTTTATTCAGCTAAATAGGAAAGAACAATGAATCCAAAATTTTTGCTGCTGGTTGTTTCTTGTTTAATCTTTACCGTCTACTCTAAAAGTTACGCCCAAACTGTTCAACCCGATCGCTTTTTCTCTGCCGATCCTGCTGATATGGACTTCAGTAAAATTGTCGAGGCTAATTCTCAACAATTAATCGAGACTCGAGAATGCGAACGTTGTAATCTAATCGGTGCAGATTTAAGAGGACAAAACTTAGAACGTTCTTATTTGAGAAGTAGTAATTTAGAAGAAGCAAATTTAAGATTTTCTAGCTTGAGATTTGCCGATCTCAGAGGTGCTAGTCTCGAAAATACTAACTTGAGTAGTGTAGATTTAAGGGAAGCAAATTTAATTGGTGCGAATTTATTTAAAGCTAATTTAACGCAAATGACAGCAATTAAAATAGACTTAACGGGGGCTTCTCTCGAACAGGCAAATCTTAGGGATGCTTCCTTAATTCAAGCCAATTTAACCGATGCCGATCTCAATCATGCTACCCTCGAAGGCACGCAGCTACAAGAGGCAAATCTAACCCGAGCCAATTTGACTTTAGCACGCTTACAAAAGGCCAATTTAAGTCTAGCCGATCTCAGTGGTGCAGATTTGAGAAAGGCAGATTTAAGCGATGCAGATTTAAGTAATGCAACGCTAGAATTTGCCGATTTAAGAGGTGCTTTTCTCTTTGGAACAGATTTAACCAATGCCAATTTATGTAGTGCGGCCATGCCCGATGGTACAATTTCGGAGCAAGGTTGCAAGGAAGAAGAAGAAATCGAACTAGATGCAACTCCAGAAACTGAACCAATTCCTGTTGAGATTATCCCCGATAATTCTCCTCCCCTCGAACCCATTAATGTCAATTAGGTACAATAGAGACTGAAGAAGGACAAATTTTATTTATCTCTCTTCATTCTTCCGTAAAATCATTGGGATCTAATTCATCTAGAATGGTAAAGCAGACATGATTGATGGCGAGTTCTCCAATAGAGACTTTTTCTTTAGGAATGGGGGCATCTTGAATATAAAGTTTTTCAAAAGGGACACCCTTGGCCATCTCGGCATGATACCAAGCTAATCCCATGAAAAAACGAGTAGGATAAGGACCGCCTTCATTAATATCATCGGGGTTAGATTCCATGGGCAACCAACCAAAACCGGGTAAGAAAAATTCCATCCAAACATGATTAAAATCCGGTTCGAGGGGGATAAATTTTTCTAAAGGTTTAGCGGGGCATTTATAGCGGCCGACGGTGCGAGAAGCGATACCATTTAAACGCGCTAAAGCGAGTAAAACTCCCAAATATTCGCCGCAAGAACCGACCCCCCTTGCTAAGGCAACATCGGGGGTATCAATATGGGGTTTAATACCGTAGGAAAGGCGATCGTAAACATAATTGCGAATGTTGTACATTTTCCGCAAAACATTGGTTTCGTCGCCGATCGCATCTTTGGCTGCACGCTGAATGTTTTCTTTATCCATCGCTAAATTGTCATTATCTACAAGATAGCGATCGCAGTATTCTGAGGGCATTTCCGGCACGTTTTCCCCGTCTTGGGGTCCAAATTGATATTTGATGCCCCATACTTCTAACAGTGCCTTCCAGCCGAAAATATAGCGCTGTTCTGAGTTCAATTTCTCGAATTTAAACACGGCGATGCGCTGACCGTCGATGATTCTTTCTTCAAAGGGCAAACCAATGGGTTCGACTTGTCGCACTTTCTGACGCTGAGTTTCTGCGGGGAGAGCAATTCGCCATTCCAAATCTTCGAGTTCTACGGGATCGAGGGGAGATAATTCTTCAGTGTAGGACATCTCCAATAAAAAGCCATTAGAACGAGCGTATTTTTCGGCGGGATTGTAATGAAAATAAAGGGGATGAATGAAAGTGCGATCGCGGTATTGTAATTCGTGGTTGGGATTAGCGTTAGGGTTATCGCGAATGTAGGGTTCTGCGTAAGCATAAGCAACGTAAAGAATTTCTTCTCCCGTAGTCTTATCCTGATGAAAGGCAAGTCCGGTGGGATTTTCAAAAGGAGTTAAAACATTAAATTTTAATTCTCCCGTAGCGCGATCGAGACAGTAAACGCTTTGTTCGTCATCATCGCACAGCCATAATTCTTCCCCTTTAACGGTAATATTTTCGATTCCGATCCCTGGTAGGTACAAACGGGTAATTTCTCGCCGAGTTTCGCGACTAAAGATAAAAATACAACCATCTCGCATGGAGGTAATATAAACCGTAGAGTTTAAGACGGCAATGCCATTGGCGGGATGATGGAGACTAATAAAACGCTGAGGTTTAATCTCTTCGTTTAAGGCACAAAAGTAAACATCTTCATTGCGGGTAAACCAAAGGGTATCTCCGGCGATCGCCAATCCTGTGGCTCCCACAAAATCTTGCCAGCAATGATGGTTTAAAATCGTAGTATTGTCGGTGATGGGATCGATCTCGAGTA
Organism: Spirulina sp. 06S082; assembly: GCF_034932145.1. Taxonomy (NCBI): domain Bacteria; kingdom Bacillati; phylum Cyanobacteriota; class Cyanophyceae; order Spirulinales; family Spirulinaceae; genus Spirulina; species Spirulina sp. 06S082. The sequence continues at coordinate 25,260 of NZ_JAYGHV010000288.1, forward strand.
GGTAGCCATTGGTGGAATCTAGAGCGTAGAGTTTATCTCCCTGGAAGGTAATTCCGCGAATAATGGCCGCTGCGATCGGGCGAATGGTTCTCGACTTTTTGGGTAAATGAGGTAAAACAGAGAGAGGGGGATCTGGAATCATTTTGGATTTCGGTGAAGTTCAAAGAGTCACTATTGAGGTTTTTGCTGAAGTCTCGTCTTCGATCGGACAGTCCTACAATCGATCAACTTAACAGAATCAAGACCGATCTCAATGCTCGGGATGAACTTTTAAGCGTTTTGACAAAAAACAACTCTCGAAGATTAGAGAGGGTATCTACCAAAAGAACGGGACTATCTTATCTCATTCGATCGGCTTTAGATCGGGGTGTAGTCTACAAACACAAAATTATCTTTAGGCGTTACTGGATTAACACAATTATGCGTTCATCAAAATCTCATCTTTTTCAATTCTTGGCTTTGGCCGTGGGGACGACGTTATTGACTGGACTATCCGGCGCGATCGCCCCTTCTGGAGCGCTTTTGGCTCAAAGTATTCCCAGTCAGTGGAGTAATGCTAATTTTACCCCTCCTGCGGGTTTGGGGGCTCCCGAACGCACCCAAGCCGGGGGAACTCGTAGCGGCGATCGCGAACCTGTCGAATTGGCCGCTTTGGTGCCGGATTCTAATTTTGGCGTAACGGTGGCAGACAGTACAGAAGTATTTGTTTATGTACCTGGGATGGCCAATGTCAACGCAACACGAGATATTCATTTTCAATTAACGGATGCCAGCGATCGCCTCGTATATGAAGCCGAATATCAAATTTCTGGGGCTGAAGGTATTCTCCGCATTGTAATTCCTGAAACGAATGAAAAGGGAGAAAATCTCTTAGTTGAGGAACAAGATTATGCTTGGTCGGTAAATGTCTACGACGAGACGAATGAAGCCGTGAGTGGAGTGGAGAGTTCTCTTCGTCGAGTTCCCGTGTCTGCGGAAATGACGGCTCAATTGTCTGGTAAGTCTTCCCACGAACAAGCTAGTCTTTTAGCGGATCTATCGATTTGGTATGGTGCGTTAAATAAGTTGGCGCAGGCTTATCAAGAAAATCCTGATGATGCCGCGATCGCGCAAGATTGGAAAAAACTTCTCCAAGCTGCGGGTTTAGAAGGTTTCACCAGACTTTCTGCTAATGCGTTCA
>NZ_JAYGHV010000289.1:0-25305 GCF_034932145.1 Spirulina sp. 06S082
TTGGGGGGGAAGGGGTTGGGGTTGGAGGTTTGGGGGGTGGGGTATTTTTTCGAGGGGAAGGAGTTGGAGTCGGAGGTTTTGGAGAGGTTTTAGGGGTAATGCTTTGGGGATGATCTCTTTTTTGGGTAGAGGAAGAGACAGCAGGAGAAACTAAAGATTGTTTTTGGGTGCGATCGCTTTGCTTGGGGACAGGAGTGGGTTGAGTTTTCGGTTTTTCTGCTGCGATCGCGATCGTTTCAATAGGGACAATCGTTTCTCCTGCATGACCGGATTTTTCTGCCAATATTGCCGATCGCAACATCCAGAATAAGCAAAGATGAAACGCGATCGAAACAAAAGTTACACCGATCCAAAGTCCTGGGGGATCGCTGTGGTGAGGTTTAGGAAGAATAATTGTTTTGATTTTGAATTGCGATCGCATAATTGGCATAGCAAAAACACCCATTCACAAACTTCAGAGGTAAACAGGAAGAATCGGGATAAATTGTGCCAATTTTGTTTTTGTTTCTCTTCTCAGGAGGATTGCGATCGCACTACTTATCTAGAAGGTTTCACCGATCGCCGTCCCATCGATCGCAATTTCAGGCCGGGAGAATTTGCCCAAATCTTCCAAACAGTCCATGAGACAATCGATCGCTACCTCCGAGAGGGCATTCCCCCATCCTAACCCCTCCTCAAACACCCAAGCAACTCCCCCTGCACTACCTTTGAGTCGGAGGGAGTTGTTGCTTTATTCAAGTACAAAAATGGAATCTAGAACAACACTTGTGAGGATGTCAAGTACATAAAGACTCTTTCAGTGTGATTGCAATCAATCCAGCAAGCAATTTTTTGAGTATCTTTGATGAGAGTTTAATTTGAAAAACTATTTTTCTTGTAGTAATTTTAACTTGAAATGGTCAGTTTACTTAAAAAATGAAACAAATGAAAATGAGAAAATTAAAAAGAATTATTCAGGAATCTATTCCAAACAACCTTGATATTGCATGGAAACCATTTTTGTTATGTGTTTTTATGGGGGCGGCTGTAACAATATCTAGTTCTAGCTCCATTCTGCAATTTCATCAGCAGGGATGGTCAACGACAATGTACAGTTGGGTTGTAACGGCTTCTATAAGTTCAGCAATTTTGGCATTATTTTTGCTTAATATAACTGCTACTTGGGTTATTCGGACTCCTGTTTTAATAGGAGTATACTTTTTAATGATATTCTCAACAATTTGCTTGTCTATATTTCGTGATACATCTCTGTCTTGGATAATTTATGCAGGGGTTCGTGGACTTATTTTTAATCATTGCTATCATGTATTATATCTATGGGTAATACATAATTCTTTCAAAGAAAATCATGCAAAGTTATTCTACATTAATTATGTAGGTTTGTGCATTGGCAACTTTATCGGACCTCCAATTGTATCATTCTTTAACATTGAAAATACAACTTTCTTTCTTCTTACTCTCACTTACATTTTTTGTATAATGTTGCTCTTCTTTAGAAAGATACCTAAACTAAATATTCAAAAAGTAGATCGAAAAAATATTTTAAGATATTTGAAAATCTCTCCATTGCTTTGGATTTTATGCGGTCTGTTTGGAATGACAGAAGTTGCTTATAGTTTTATAGTGCATTATGGATTTGGTTTAGAATTCACTGAATCTCAATCACTTTGGTTAACTAATGCCTTGCTATTGGGAGCTATTGGCTTAGGATATCCATTGTCAGCTACTATGGACAAATTTAAAAATAAAAATAAATTTGTTTTATGGATAATGTTATTCCTTTTAGTTTTGATGCTTTTCCTTATTGGTTTACCTCATGTCTATTGGGTATTTTCACTAATATTTGTTATTGTTGGTGGTATATTTTCTTTACTTGCTGAATCTGGAAAAACTTTTGTGATGCAACAATATAATAAACAAGATGTATCTAGCGGTTTTATATTGGCAACATTATTTGATAATGTTGGGAGAATAATATGTACGCAAATTATGGGAAGAACTATGGATAGATCAGAAACTTTTGGTTTTATAGGAACTTTGGTTAGTTTTCTTGTTATCGCCATAGCTATTTGTGCATACAAAAACAGGAGACAATTAAAATGGAAATAGAAATGACACTTTCACTAGATAACAAACAATAACATCCTCAACACTTCAAAATATTCTTGGGTCTGAAATGACACTTGCGAAGCCCCTTCCTCAACGAAGTAGAAGGGGAGGTTCACTATCTTGATTATCCTGCATTTCCTGCAAAGTCCTCCAACCCGCATCCCAAAGTTCATCATTTTTTAACTGTTTTGCATTCAACCAAAAACGCACCGTGGGATCGCAAGAAGCAACCATCTCCGCAAAAACCCAACGGCCTTCATTTTTACGATTGACCACTTGAAAATGTCGCCAACCCCATGTTTTTTGTTTCGCCGTCCACCTTGACCCCAATAAATGAGGTAACTTTTGTTTTTTAGCCATTATCCTCGCAAAGCCCGTCTTGCTTTACCAATGAAACGTGCCGCGATAATTCCTCCAATAAAGCCAAACATATGACCCTGCCAAGAAATACCCGGTTGAGAAGGTAAAATGCCCCAAACGACTCCCCCATACAAGAAGAAAACTAAAACAGAGAGGGCAATAGAAGTAAAATTGCGCTCATAATATCCTCGGAAAAGGAGAAAACCCAGGTAGCCATAAATCAAACTACTCGCACCAATGTGAAACGAACAAGGCTGACCGAAAACCCATGTTCCTACTCCCGCAACAACCATCACGATCGCCGTCACAATAAAGAAATCGCTGGTTTCTTGCAGCATCACAAACCAACCCAAAATAATGAAAGGGACAGTATTGGCAATTAAATGTCCCCAACTACCATGTAGAAACGGTGCAAACAAAATCCCCCGCAGTCCGATGGGATTATGGGGAATGATGCCATACTGACCTAAGCTGCATTGCCCAATTCCCCCTAAATTGCATCGTCCAATTTGGGCAGCATTAGCCAGCATACAGCTTAAGGAAGTATGGTCAACGATCGCCAGAATCCAGAAAATCGCGACAAAGGTTCCCAATATCCAAAAGTGGTTTTTTAACTCGCGTGCTATTGATTTTTCCTCTGGGTTGCTCATGGTTGCTTCTCATCACATCTTTATCTTTTATTTTAAGCGACAGATCGAGGAGAAGTGCAAAGGAAAAATCCTCTTGTTATCGCGATATCACTCATCCTCGAACCTGATTTTATAATTCAAGGGCATAGATCGAGGTTTAAACTATCAATGAGTTACGAGAATTATTGTCTGAAATATCTAGAAAATCGAGAATATTGCTCGAACTATTTTAAACAAAAAAAGGAACTTGTTGATTGCCATATTTATTTTTAGGAAAGAAAAATACAATTCTTTATTTTCCTGTGTCACAGGAGGCGAAAGCCAGTCAAATAAAGGGGTTTGAGGCAATATCTCCCTATTTTTCCGATAATTAGGCGATCGCGATCGCTTAAAATGCGTAAAATTATTAAATCAGAAGTTTTCAAAATCTTCTGTTGTATTCATTGTTGGTGTTTTGAGGAGTCAGTATCTCGTGAAATCCCAAGGTAATTTAGAAAAAGCGCTATCTTCGGCATTATTACTAACCAGTTTAGGTATTTTGGCCGATCCGGCTGTTGCAGTAACCACAGCCCCTTCCAAACTCTCTACTTCAGAAACTCCCACTTCCATTTTTTTGGCTGGTAATCCCCAAAATCTCTTTCAAGATTCTTACCTTGAAGAGAGTGAGGAAATGAGCGCTGAGGAAACCTCAATTAAATTTGCATTGGCAGCAGGACAAACCGATCCCATTGCAATTCTGGCCAATGGTGCGGTAAATAATAACATCCTCAATTCAGAAGCGATCGTCTTAGCGAATGCCCCCCTAGAGTCATCGGACAAGTCCGATCGCCCTTTTTTGGCAACAGCTTCACAAAACATTCCCCTGCATCCCTTGACTCGTTCCGCCCTCTTAGAATCGGGTTTGGACACTCTGATTCCCATGAGTGCAGTCTCTCAGCCCCAAGTGTGGAGTCTCGCCACCACTAATGTCGAAGCTGATTCTAAGGCGATCGCACAAACAGAAACAGGAATTGCCGTTACTCCCTCAACTTCACCCGAAGTGATGCCTTCCCCAGCCATCCCCCCCGAGGAAACCCTCGATCCCGATCCGATGGCACAGGTTAACGATGTCTTCGAGTTGCGAGATGTGTCCCCAGGAGACTGGGCATTTCAAGCCCTAAGCGATCTGATCGAACGCTATGGTTGCTTGGCGGGATATCCTAACGGTACATTTCGCGGCGATCGCGCCATGACCCGCTATGAATTTGCCGCCGGATTAAATTCCTGCTTGCAACAAATCGAGCGGATTATAGCAGGAGCCACCGGCGATCTCGGCAGCAAAGAAGACATGGAGGTACTAGAGCGCCTCATGCGAGAATTTGAAGTGGAACTCGCAGCCCTCAGTACAAAAGTCGATAATTTAGAGGCCCGAGTTCAATTCCTCGAAGATAATGCCTTCTCCACCACCACCAAGCTCTTTGGACAGGCGATTCTCGGGGTAACAGCACGCAGCGCCAACAATAATTATAATTTGGCAGGCAATACCTTTATCGACCAGGATACAGAAACGACCCTCCTTCATAACGTTCAACTCAGCCTCTTTACCCAATTCAGTCCCCGCAGTCTCTTATTGACCAGTTTTCAGGCTGGGGATGGGAGTACCATCACCCCGAGATCGCGATCGCTCTTTAACTATGTCGGTTTAGCTTTTGAAGGCGACAGCGATAACAACCTTAGCTTAAGCGACCTTAACTATCGCCATCTCATCACCAATAACTTTGCCCTGATGGTGGGTCCGAAAGGAATGTCCCCCGTTAACGTTTTTCGAGGCACCAACCGCGTCGAAAGTGCAGGAAGCGGACCTATTTCCCGTTTTGCCCAGCGTAACCCCATTCTCAGCATCGGCAATGGTGATAGCGGCATTGGCTTTGACTGGCAAATTAACAACAGTTTGAGCCTGCAAGGAGTCTATGGCGCAGATTTTCTCGCAGATGGGATCAACGGCAGTTTATTTGGGGGCGATCTGGCCTCGACGAGTTTCGGGTTGCAATTAGTTGTTTCCCCCTCGGATAATATTGACGTTACCTTGCAATATATCAACGCTTACTCTCCCTTCGGCTTTTTGGGGACTTCTATTGGGGACGATCGCCTCGTCATTGGTAATAATTCCAGTACCAGTGTCAATCTACGAGCGCCCATGACCACCAATGCTTTTGGGATTGGTCTAGAATGGCGTATCATTCCCGAAGTCACTTTTGGTAGTTGGTTTGGTTACACTGCCTCCGATTATGTGGTGAGTGAAGGTATCATCGATACGATTAATTGGATGACTTTCCTCAACTTCAATGATTTAGGCGGTGAAGGAAATTTATTGGGTATTTATTTCGGACAGCCACCGCGCATTATTAGCAGTACAATGCCCGCAGCAGATAACGCCAATAATATCCAAGCTCGAAACGTTCCCAGTTTCTTTTCCAATGCGGAAATCCTCACGGCTCCAGGAGGCGGTCAACCTGGACGAACCTATCACCTTGAAGCCTTTTATCGTATCAAAATAACGGATTATTTGACGATTACTCCTGGGGCGATCGTTCTCTTTAATCCTCTGCATAACAGTGCTAATGATACGATTGTGATTGGAGCCCTCAGAACAACATTTACGTTCTAATTCCCACTATTGGTTGAGCAAGCAAGACCCTCAAAACAAAAAATCTATGGGGTAGGCAAAGCGGAGTCGAAAGGTCTACGGAACTTTGACTCCGCTTCTTTAATGAGACGATATTTGCCTATGATAAAAAAGAGTTGAATACAATTACTCCTAAAGTCATGAATATTTTAATGATTTCTTCAACCTTTCCCTATCCTCCCAGCCGATCGGGAACGGAAGTTAGAACCTTTAATTTGCTTAAAGCCTTGCAGAACAATCATTCTGTGACTCTGATCGCCCAGAGATCGCCCCAAGTGAGCGATCGCGACATTGAGGAAATGAAAAAATGGGTAGACGATCTCATTGTTTTTCCCCTAGCCCCCGATGAAATCTCAGCCCAGGGGATATCAGGCATTTGGGCAAAAGGCCGTCGTTTTCTCGAGTCTGCACTCAAAGGCATTCCAGCCAATGTTTTACACCGTTATTCTCCAGAAATACAAGCCCTAGTCGATCGCTATGTCACGGAAGGCAAATGCGATGCAATTACCTGCGAACATAGCGCCAATGCAGTGTATATCCGTCCCCAATTTCGCGATCGCGTGCGAACTGTTGTTAACGTACACAGTTCCATCTATTGGGGGACGATTAACTATATCAAAATGGGAGCCTCGGAAAATCCCAGCCGCGATCGCCTTTATTTGCCCATTCTCTATCGTTATGAGAAAAACTATTGCGACATCTGCGATCGCATTGTCGTCACCACAGAAGATGACGCGCGACAATTACAGCAACTTAGTCCCGATGCCAAAATTTCCATCATTACCAATGGGGTAGATCTCGAACTTTTCCCTTATCGTCGTGCGGATCCTGGAGGACATCATTTAATTTTTTTAGGCGCAATGCACTTTCCTCATAATATTGATGCCGTGCGTTTTTTTGTTCTGAAAGTTTTACCGCAACTGCGAGAACAATATCCCGATGTTACTTATAGTATTGTGGGCAATCGTCCCGTACCAGAAGTGTTAGCCCTTGCTGAACATCCAGGAGTCGTCGTTACGGGTAGAGTTCCTTCAATGGTAGATTCTCTCCATCAAGCCACCGCTTGTGTCGTTTCCCTGCAAACAGGATTTGGGATTAAAAATAAAACTATTGAAGCAATGGCGGCAGGTGTTCCCGTGATTGGTAGCGATCGCGGTTTGGAAGGGTTAGAAATAGAAGGGGAAAATATTCCCTTACGCGCCCTCAGAGCCAATACTGTTGCAGAATATATTAGTGCGATCGACCGTCTTTTTCGCGAACCCGATCTGCGCCAAACCCTCTCTCAAAATGGTCGCCAACTGATCGAACAAAATTATACTTGGAAAGGATCAGGTCAAAAATATGAGCAAGCGTTGATGGGAGATGATGAATAATGAATGATGAATGATCACCTAAAAATCAACAAACCCTATCAAGTCCGATGCAAGATTTATTGCAAGTTGTTATCGAACAATCTCCTGTTGCTCTAGCCTTGTGCGATCGCGAAATGCGATATCTTTTGGTGAGCCAGTGTTGGTTAGAGGATTACGGCTTAAAACACAATATTATCGGCCAATCTTATTACGATACTTTTCCGAATCTGCCCTCTCATTGGTACAACATTCATCAACAATGTTTAGCAGGAGCAATAGAACGAGGACAAGCTGAACCCTTACAATTGTCGGATGGTCGGACAGAATGGGTCGAATGGGAGATCAAACCGTGGCGCACGAATACAGGTGATATTGGCGGTGTAATATTACATTCTCGCTTCGTGAGCGATCGCCTCAAAGCCGACATTTCTTGGACTGATATTTTCCAGAATTATCCCTCCATGATTTGCCTCGCAGGATTTGACGGTTATTTCCAGCATCTTAACCCTGCTTGGGAGCAAAACCTCGGCTGGAGTGAGAAGGAACTCAAAAGCAAACCCTTTCTCGAATTTGTCCATCCAGGCGATCGCGAGGCCACTCTTAAAACGGCAAACGACCTCGCGGAAGGACAGAAAATCGTTAGTTTTGAAAATCGCTATCTTTGTAAAGACGGCACTTATAAATGGTTTTCTTGGACTTGTACCGCACTATTAGAACAGGATAAAATCTATGCTGTTGCTCGAGATATTACCGATCGCAAACACGCCGAAGCGCAACTACAACATCACCAAGACTTATTACAACAGGTCCTCGATACCACCCCCAATTGGCTCTTTGTTAAAGATCGCGAAGGAGTTTATATCCTTGCCAATCGCGCTTTAGCAGAAGCCTTAGACATGGATACAGAGGAAATTATTGGTAAAAAAGATGAAGATTTATTTGCTCCAACTCCTCAGATCGAACGCTTCCAGCAAGAAAATTTAGAAGTTTTAACGACACTGCAAGAAAAAATCATTTCCGAAGATCGCGCGATCGCCATCAAAGGAAAAACCTTTTGGACAGAAACCATTAAGCGCCCTTTATTTTTGCCCGGAAATCCTGCACCTCACGTTCTCATCTCCATTACTGACGTTAGCCAGCGCAAGAAAATCGAACAAGCCTTACGTCAAAGCGAACGTCGTTACCAAGTCCTCGCGGAAACCTCTCCCGTGGGGATTTTTCATACCGATCGCGAAGGAAACTGCATTTATGGCAACCAACAAGCCTGCATTCTAACAGGATTGACCCCTCAAGCTATTTTAGGGATGGGTTGGTTCAACGCCATTCACCCGAGGGATCGTCGGCGAGTCTTGCGGGAATGGCATCTCATGGACGTAGAAGCCTCATTTACCCTCCTAGAGGAACGTCACTTATTTCAATCAGAATTTCGTTTTTCGCGCTCTGATGGCTCGATCCGATGGGTTTACGCTCAAGCCTGTGCCATCAGCGATTCCCACGATCGCGCGAACATTACTGGATATGTTGGCACCTGTACCGATATTACCGATCGCAAACAGGTGGAAAATGCTCTACAAACTTCCGAACAAGACCTACGTACTATTTTTAATGGGGTCTACGATGCGATTTTTATTCACGACCTCGAGGGAAATATCCTTGAAGTGAACGATCGCGTACTCTCCTTATTTGGCGTAACCCAGGAAGAAGCCAGCCAATACGCGATCGCCGATTATACCGCTCGCGAAACCGACCTCGAAAGACTCCCCGAAATTTGGCATCGTGCTCGAGAAGGGGAAGAATTGCAATTTGAATGGCGTGTAAAGCGCCCTAAAGATGAAGCCAAACTTGATGTAGAAGTGCGCTTGCGGCGCATTATTCTCCACGATCAAACCGTTATTCTCGCAACTGTCCGGGATATTACCAAACAGAAAAAAGCAGAGAAGGAAATGCAAAAATTAGCGGCTTTGGTGGAAAATAGCTCGGATTTTATCGGTATCACTACCCTAGAAGGACAGAGTGTTTTTCTCAATGCGGCTGGACTGGAATTAGTGGGACTCGAATCCCTCGAAGCAGCGCAAAAATATAGCCTTGCTGACTATCTTCCCATAGAAGATCGGGGCATATTCGAGCAGGAAATTTTACCGAAACTCCTCGAAATAGGGTCTTGGAGAGGAGAAGTTCGCTTCCGCAATTTTACCACCCAACAAATCATTCCGGTGGATAGTACGCTGTTTACGATTCGCTCTTCTCGCACCGGAGAACCTGTAGCTTTTGCGAGTGTGACCCGGGATCTCAGCGATCGCGTGCGAGTTTCCACAGAACTCACCCGCTATAAACAAGCCGTAGACAGTGCCAGCGACGCGATCGCCATTGCCGATGCCAGTGGTTCGATCCTGTATATCAACCGCGCTTTTTGTCAACTCTATGGCTGCGAAACTGTCTCTCAATTGCGACGTTGGGGGGGAATTTCCAGTTTGTTTAACGACCCCTCGGCGATCCAAGGTCTGTTTAGCACGGTGATGAGTGGGAGGACTTGGAGCCATGAAGTCGAACAACAGTCTTTAACCGGAGAGACGATCCAAGTTTTTTTGCGAGCAAATGCCCTTCTCGACAGACATCAAGAGATTGTCGGTTTAGTCACCATTGCCACGGATATTAGCGATCGCAAGCGATCGGAAATTGCCCTAATCGAGTCCAAACAGCGCTTACAAGAGCAAGTCGAACGGGAAAGACTCCTCAATTCCCTCTCCAATCAAATTCGCAGTTCCCTCGCCACACCGGAACAGGACATCATTGAATTAGCACTCCAGGAAATTCGTCATTTTTTGAACATCGACCGCGTTTATTTTGTTTTGCATTCGATTGCAGAGGAAGGAGAATATTGGGATGTTGTCGCGGAATCTCGCAGTGAAGATGTTTCTAGTATTATCGGTCGCTATCCTGTCTCCAGTATCGGCTCTTTGGCCGAGAGAATCTTCCAAATGGAAATAATTCGCGAACCCGATGTGAGTTTGGTTGAAGAGCCGATCTTTCGCCAACTTCTTGAAGAATTAAATATTAAATCGATCCTCAATATTCCCATGCGTATTTCTGCGGATACTATTGCTATTATTGGCTGCAACCAAAATCGCTCCATTCGTTCTTGGAGCGATCCTGAAGTTGAACTTTTGGTTGCGGCGATCGGTCAATTGGCGATCGCCATCAACCAGTCTCAATTATTTGCCAAAGCGACAGAATCCGCCGCGATCGCTCGCGCTAAAGCGGAGGAACTAGAAACAACTTTAAAGGAATTGCGCCGCACCCAAACCCAACTCATTCAAACCGAAAAAATGTCCAGTTTAGGGCAGTTGGTCGCGGGAGTCGCCCACGAAATTAATAATCCGGTTAATTTTATTTATGGTAATCTCAATCATGCCGATAATTACTTGCGCGATATTATCGGTTTGCTCAATCTCTACCAAACTCACTATCCTCAACCCGTCCCAGAAATTGTCGAGGAAATGGAGGCGATCGATCTGAATTTTTTATTAGAAGATTTGCCAAAATTATTCACTTCTATGCAAACGGGAGCCGATCGCATTCGGGAAATTGTTATTTCTCTACGCACTTTCTCTCGCATGGATGAATCTGAGAAAAAATCCGTTGATATCCACGCTGGAATTGAAAGCACGTTAACCATTTTACAAAGCCGCTTGAAGGCAAAAAGCGATCGCCAGGCTATTGAAATTATACGGGATTATGGCGACTTGCCAAAAATTGAATGTTATGCCGGACAATTAAATCAAGTGTTTATGAATATTCTTAGTAATGCTCTCGATGCTTTGGAGGAAGGCGATCGCGCTGATGAGGAAGTCCAAAATCAACCCAGTACCATTCGCATTCGCACGCAAATTATTGACAATCAAAAGTTAGAAGTTAGCATTGCTGACAATGGTTCTGGTATTCCAGAAGAGATTCAACAGCGCTTATTCGATCCCTTTTTTACGACCAAGGAAATCGGCAAAGGAACGGGTTTGGGTCTATCCATTAGCTATCAAATTGTCACGGAAAAACACGGCGGTACTTTAGAATGTATTTCAACTCTCGGACAAGGAACAGAATTTTTAATTACTATCCCGTTTCAATGATACAAAGATAGAACTTAGTTTTAGTCTATGGATGGGGAAATCGGAGGGTTAGAGTGCTAGTTATCAATTTGATCCCCCCCAGCCCCCCTTAATAAGGCAGGGACTATTCATCGGAGGAAGAAAAACTGTAACCCCCAACGTGCCAGCCCCCTAAATCCCCCAAGTTTGGGGGACTTTGACTCCGGTTCCCCCCAGATTTGGGGGGTTAGGGGGGCGCATAATTAACGACAAGTCAGGCATTGTAGTATTTTCCTTTTTTCAACGAATAGTCCCTGCCCTTAATAAGGGGGGAGAATCTGGAAGTCCCCCTTTTTAAGGGGGATTTAGGGGGATCGACACACATAATATTTGTAACTAGCAACTCAGGTTAGCAACTGAAAAATCAGCCCGTATTCCGCATTCCCGCAGAAATACCATTAATCGTTAACAGCGCACCTCGCAATAACTCCTACTTACTATAGCGATAATGAATCAGTCCCGCCGTCGCCGCATTGCTATACTGACGCAAGCGTTTCAATAAAGCAACCTGTAAGAAACCGAGGGAAACAATATTGCCATTTCGCAACTGAACCGATCGCTGGAGATCTTCATCGCTATCTAACAAAGTTTTATGTCCTGTAATGGTTAAGATCATCTCTCGCGTGCGGTAATATTCCGCTTCAATTTGTGTAAGGACAACATCAAATCGTGCTAAATCTTCGCGAGGAGAAAGTTCCTGCACATAATGCCGCGCCATCAGTAAATCTGCCTTCGATAGAGTCATTTCTACTTTAGATGCAACCATTTTAAAGAACGGCCACTTCACGTAAAAATAGCGCAACAATTTGAGATTTTCCTCGGGTTCTTCCTCAATAAAACTCTCCAGTGCCGTCCCAACCCCATACCAAGAAGGGAGTAAAAATCGGCTTTGCGTCCAACTAAAGACCCAAGGAATTGCTCGCAAACTGCTCAAATCATTTTTTCCTTTCTTCCGTCGTGCGGGACGAGAACTAATCTGTAATTGGCTGATTTCAGGAATAGGAGTAACAGAAAGGAAGAAATCGATAAAATCTGGTTGTTCGTAAACTAAAGACCGATAAGCGCGGCGCGATCGCGCGGACAAATCTTCCATAATTTCGTTCCAAGGTTGGATATCATCAAAGCCACTTCCTAACAAACTTGCCTGAATTACTGCCGTAGAAGCCGTTTCCAAATGATATAATGCTAAATCCGGTAAAGAATACTTGGAAGCCAAAACTTCCCCTTGTTCGGTAATCTTAATTCGTCCGTTAATGGTCGCATTGGGTTGCGCTAAAATCGCTTCATAAGCGGGTCCCCCTCCTCGCCCGACAGAACCGCCGCGACCGTGGAATAAGCGCAAAGCAATACCATATTTTTGAGCCAGACTTTGTAGTGCTTTTTGCGCTTTGTGAATCTCCCAATTGCTGCTGAGAAAACCCGAATCTTTATTACTATCGGAGTAGCCCAACATGATTTCTTGTAGGGGCTGAGAATGAGGCAGATGAGAGTGGGGTGCATCAACAATTGTTGTCGCTGCTTGGGTTTTTAAGGCTTCGTAGCCCCCTGCTAAAGCGGCTCGATAGGATTCTAACTCGAACAGCGATCGCATGATTTCCGGCGCTCGTTTTAAATCGTTCACGGTTTCAAAGAGCGGCACGATTTTAATACTACAAATTCCGGTTACGGGGTCGTAAAGTCCGGCTTCTTCTGCTAGTAAAAGAACCTCCAAAATATCACTCACATCATTACTCATGCTAATGATATAAGTTTGACAAATTTCTACACCAAATTCTTGTTGCAAGCGCCGGATCGTGCGAAATGTTTCGATAGTTTCGGCGGTTTTTGCGGAAAAAGGTGCTTCTGAGGGGATGAGGGGACGGCGAGTTGGTAACTCAGTAATCAACCAATTGCGGCGATCGCTTTCTTGGAGATCGTCGTAAGGTTGAGAAAGTGCTTGGATATATTCGCCGATTTCAGTTAACGCATCGGAATGACGGGAAGAGTCTTGACGCACATCTAATTGGGTTAAATGAAACCCATAAATTTCGATCTGACAGACGAGTTTATCTAAATCGCGACAGGTTAAACCCGTTTCTTCCAAATTACGCTGAATTAGTTTTAATTCCTCTAAAAACTCTTCTCCGGATTGATAAATGGTTTTGGGGTCAATCTTTTCCAGGATTTGTTGTTGCCTGGGATCGCCACTGGAGAGCAAAGAATTGCGATCGCGGGTATTCTCTAATCGCTTTTGAATGTAAGCTAATTTGAGGCGATAGGGTTCCTGGCGATAGCGAATCGAGAGGAGATCGTAAACATCTCCTAAATGGGCGCGATCGCGTTCTAAAGAGTCCAACAATTCTGGCAGAACATTGCTCCAATGTAAGGACAAACTCAATAAATTAGTGAGGGCATCTACGGAATGAATGTATTTTTCGAGGACAATATCTCGCTGATAACAAGCGGTTTTCCAGGTTACTTCTGGCGTAACGGAGGGATTTCCATCGCGATCGGAGCCTACCCAAGAACCAAAATAACAAAAGCGATTTTGGGGCGGACGTAAATGGGGAAAGGTACTTTGCAGGGCTTGTTTGAGACGAACGGAAAGTTCCGGTAATGTGTCAAAAAGAACTTCTTGGAAATAGTGAAGGGTGTAATCAACCTCATCTAAAACCGTGGGTTTAAACTGGTGCAGTTCGTCAGTGCGCCACCAGAGGCGAATCTCTTCATGGAGTTGTTCTGTGGCACTTTCTGCTTCCCAGGAGGTGGTCAATCCTACGCCGCGATATGCCTCTTCTGCTCGATCTAATTGATGTAAAATATCGGCAATGCGTCTTTGTTTGCGTCGGATTGTATGGCGAACAATTTCCGTCGGGTGAGCCGTGAAAACAAGGCGAATATCAAGATTATCCAACAGGTGTTGAATTTTTCTGGGGGGCATATTCTGCTGTTGCAGGTGGGGAAATAACCAATAAAATGTTCCTGCTCGAGGTTTGAGATTTTCGCTTTCCTCTTGCCAACTTTTTTCTAATTGTTTGGCTCCCATAGGAACGCCGTTTTGTTCTGCTTTCGCATTGCCATTTTCCAGGTTTTTTTGTTGCGTATCGGATAGGGCTTCACTTTGGGCTTTATACGTCGCACTGCGGGATAATTGACGCTCTCGCTGTTCGTAATGTTGTTCGACAATATTAATCAGTTGAAAATAGAGCGCAAAGGCGCGAGCCGCACGAATGGCTTCATTTAAGTCTAGTTTTTCAACAAGTTCGAGGGCGGCCGATTTATCGAGGTCTGTGGTTTGTCCTTCTGGGGAACAAAGCGATCGCAGTTGTCCGAGTAAATTCACTAAATCTTGACCGCATTCGGAGCGCAGAACGGATTCCCACAAGTCTTCTACCAACTTCAGGCGATGGCGCAACAGTAGCATTGAAGTGGAAGGCACGCGAACGGTCGGTTGGGATGATTGGAGAAGCGAACTCATAATCTCTTTTTTGCTATGGGTTTAATATCAATTTTAGGGGCAAGGGTCAACAAATTGTTGGTTCTGCAATCAAAGTTGTTGGTTGTTAGTTGTTAATGTATCTTTGGGTTCGGGAAAGGGTAAAATCGGCAGCAGATCGCCGCGAAAAATTTCTTCACTGGCGCTACTCGATTCTTGTATTTCTCGTATAACGTTTTCTACGCTAACTATGCCGACTATGAGAGGAAATGTCAAGAAACTTAACAAAACTTCGGCAGGTGGGATGAGCAGTTCGAGGGGATTTTCATTCATTATTGGGAAATCGGTAATGGATGCTGGATGCTGGATAATGGAAAACCTTGAATCTGTTACAAACAATATCATCTTTTAGATAACTTCTTCAACAATAAATGATTGATAAAAGAAGGCTTTATCCTTTAGATGGAGTTTATTGGCTAGGTGGGAGAGGGGGTGTAACCTGTGAGAGAGGCGATCGCAATGACTGCGTTGGACAAATAAATTCCAATAGGCCAAACGACTGCCTGATGGACTCCTGTTAACAATGCGGGTGAGTAAGTTTTCGTATTTTTCTTGGGAGATATACTCAAAAATGTTGCTTAAATTGTAACAATTAATACAGTTTTTGGGTTGATGGTTGAGAAAATCTTCGATCGCCATGCAGTGCCATTCTAAGCGATGTAAATTAGCGCGGATCGCCTCGAAGTTTTCCGGACGTAAAGCGTAGGGTAAAGCGGTAGGATGTTCCCCCGTTACAATCCATTGCAAATAAGGATTTTCTGCGGGGTCGAGTTGGGTGAGTGCTTGTTCTGTTTTTTCTAATAAATATTGAGAAATATCTTGTTCGACATAACGATAAAAACTGCGATCGCGTCCTAACCAACCCGAGAGAAAGCGGGAGAAAAAGAGGCGAAATAAAAAGCGCCAGCGCCAATTATTCCAATGTTGCTGATAGAATATTTCTCGATCTGCACGGGATTTTGGCTGGAGGAGTTGAGCAAGGCGATCGCTTGGGTGAATTAAGGGTAAGATGTAACGGCGAAATAAGGCTAAATATCTCTCAAATTTGCCGATACTACCAATGCCTCGGGCGATGGCGCGATCGCGTCGATCCCAGAAATGGCGAGTCGCGGGGTTGAGATGGGGGCGACAGCGATGGTATAGTTGCAATCGTTCTACTGCCATTGCAGAGATAGAACCCATGAGTTTTAACAGTTGTGGGTGAGTTAAGCTGCGATAGGCAGCAACCCGCAATTCCAAACAGGCAATTTGCGCGGGGTTGAAGTCAATGGCGATCGCTTTTTGTGGCGATCGAGACAGCATCGCGAGGGTATTATCTCCCGCCGAGGCAATGGAAAGGCAGCAGCTATTATGGTTAATATTGAGGGCTTTGAGGAGAATATCCGCATCTTCCCAACATTGAGCATAACGAATTTGCGTGAAGTCGGCGAACTGAGAAGTCATTTCCATGAACAATAATGGGAGAGAGAGGACAAAAGGTTGTAAGATGAGTCAGAAGTATTGCAGTCCGAGTTGTTCGGTCATTCGTCAACACCTAAGCAAATTTTATGGATACTACTCTTTTTGTCGCCTTCCTCTATTTATCCCTGAGTGGACTTTATCTCGTTGCTTTACCCGTGTTTATGTATTTTTACCTCAATCAACGTTGGTACGTTGCGAGTTCGATTGAGCGAATGTTGATGTATTTTGGCGTATTTTTCTTCTTTCCTGGATTACTGTTGTTGAGTCCCTTTTTGAATTTTCGCCCCAAACGTCGCGCAATTTAACGCAAAATTTAACAAGCAGGAGAGATTATGCGAAGAATTGACGCGATCGCGATTAGTTTTGGAGTTTTCCTGGCCGGGGGTATTGCCTATCTCATTTTACGAGGTGCTGGACTGGATAACTTTTCGGCAGGAATTTGGAGTCAGGTATTATTGGTGGGGGGTTTATTAGGTTGGATTTCGACCTATCTTTTCCGCGCTTTTACGCACAATATGACCTATCATCAGCAGCGCAGGGATTACGAGGATAAGGCTTTGCAAAAGCGGTTGGATGAGATGACCCCAGAAGAGTTGGCTCAATTACAGGCAGAAATTGAAGAGTAGGGGTTTGGTCTCCAAACCCTCTTGTATTTTGGTCTTGTATTAACGAGGATGATAAGTAGAGTCGCGTTTGCCAAACCATTGATAACGATTATCGCGAATTTGTTCGTAAGTGCGATCGCCAAACCATTTCATCCCCGGTATGGCACGATAAGCATTAACAAATAACTCTCCCATTGGTAACAAGCGGGTAATTTCTTCGGCTGCATCGCTACCTTGCCAGCGTTTTTTGGGAGTGTTGCGATCGATTAATATCATGCCCATTTCGCAATCTTGGGGGGTAATATTAAAAGATGCTAAATTTTCCCGATCCTGCATGGGAATATAATTAAATAATTGCCCGCGATCGAATTGTTCGAGGAGTTGGGTAAATGTCACGCAGAGATTGCAATTCCCGTCGTAAATTACATGATATTTTGCAGTATTCTCGCTCATTTTTCTTCTTGTTTAGTTAGTTCTAAGAACAAATTTTCCAAATCGTTACCCGTATAAAAGACTTCACTGGGATAAATTTCACGATCGCACAAAGATTTAATCGCCAATTCGCTATCAATACCACGAAGGTCAATCGAATCGTTATTTTTGTTAATATAAGTAACATTATCTAGTGTTTCTAAAACCTGAAAAGCCGCATCTAAATTCTTGACCTTAATGCGAACATTCTTTTCTTCTCCTCGCATTTCTGCCATTGTCCCTTCCGCAATTAATGCACCGCGATTTAAGACAGCAATACGATTGCATACTTGTTCAATTTCATAGAGTAGATGACTGGATAAAAAGACCGTTACTCCTTCCTTAGATAAAGTTTGAATAATTTGCCGCATCTCCTGCATCCCCGCCGGATCCATCCCATTTGTAGGCTCATCTAAGATTAAAAGCTGGGGCTGATGTAGAATTGCTAAAGCCATCCCTAAACGCTGTTTCATTCCCGTAGAAAACTTCTCCGGTTTGCGTCGGGCGACATCAGCTAAACCCACTAATTCTAAAACAGTTTGGACGCGATTTTTAGGCAAATCGGGGTATAGTGTTGCCATCAGTTGTAAATTTTTTCTCGCAGACAAATGGGGAATTAAAGCAGGAGTTGCGCCCACTAATGCCCCCACATGACGTAAAACTTTATTGTGATTAGGCGTAACTTTCTGCCCTAAAATTTTGACCTCGCCTCCTGTGGGATGGATCAGCCCTAAAAGCATGGCAATTGTAGTGGTTTTTCCTGCCCCATTCGGTCCTAAAAAGCCAAAAACATCCCCTTTACGAACCGTAATATTGACATTTTCAACTGCTGTTAGTTTTCGGTAAGTTTTTCTAAGATTGTGGGTTTGGACAATAATATTGTTTTCCATGAGAAAATCGGGAAAGTTTGCCTTTCCTACTATAATCGAGAATGGCGATCGCGCTACTCCGCTTTCCCGCGCATTTATGGCTGAGGCGATCGCGCATCACCGGAAAATTTCAGGTAAATTATTGGTTTCTGCTTGCGGATCGCCCCAACTTATCTTATCTTTTAAAGCAGAATTAAAAATATGTACCCGTTGATTGCGAGAGGAGAGGGGAGAATCGGGAGTAGAAATTGCTAAAGACGGAAGATAGGGTCCCGCAATTAAAATATCCAACCAATCTATTAATTCTCTCGCCCCTAATGGTGCAGTAGGAGAAGCCAATTTTTCTAAGGTAAATCCTGTAAAAGAGATGACAAATAAACCATTTGCTTTCATCTCTCGAGCCAATTTTACCAGCGATCGCGCTTGCCAAAATGGTTCTCCTCCAGAGAGAATAACACCCTGGTTACAGGGATTGCTGAGAACCTTTGCTGCTAGTTTTTCTACCGAAACAAGTTTATTAATTTCAAATGACCATGTTTTGGGATCGACACAGCTTTGAAATCTTTGCAAACAACCTTGTACTAGCACCATTGCCCAAGAATCAAGTCCATAAAATTGAGTATCATTGACAGATCCCATAATATTGAGATGATCCGGCGGGATTTTCTGTAAAGAGTTGTATGCTTCGATGGATTGGGGGAGAAATACTGTTTGATTCATTGTTCTTTTAAAAACCTAACCCGCAAATTTTTTGCGTTGAATTGCAGGTTAACTTGGTATGATTTGGAGAAAAATTGCAATCGACCTTGTTTATCGATTTTGTTCAAGATTTTGTTCGACGAGATTTCAGGTCGTGGCAGTCACCCTTACTCATCTAGTTGTAGCAAGTTTTGTATCGGTTTATACTCGAATCTAGAAAAACTTTATATTCTTTTATATTCTTTTCCGTTACCACTCCCCTCGCGATAAACTGAATGTAACAATTTATGCTCTAGTAGATCGCCGTGACTAATCGCCTTGCTCAATCTGAAAGTCTCTATCTCCGCAAACACGCAGAAAATCCGATTGATTGGCGGCCTTGGTGCGAGGAAGCCCTGAATAAGGCGAAAAGGGAAGATAAGCCGATTTTTCTGTCTATCGGCTATTCAAGTTGTCACTGGTGTACGGTAATGGAAGGAGAAGCCTTTTCTAATGAGGCGATCGCGCAATATATGAATGCCAATTTTGTCCCCATTAAGGTCGATCGCGAGGAAAGGCCGGATATTGATAGTATTTATATGCAGGCGCTACAAGCGATGACGGGACAAGGAGGCTGGCCGCTTAATATTTTCTTAACCCCAGGCGATCGCATTCCCTTTTATGGAGGGACTTATTTTCCCGTTGAACCCCGTTTTGGTCGCCCCAGTTTTCTAGAAGTGCTGCAAGGGATTCATAATTTTTATCAGACTGAAAAGGAGAAATTACAAGGGGTTACACAGGAAATGTTTGCGCTTTTGCAGCGATCGACCTTACTTCCCCAGGCTCCGAAAAATAGCCTCACAAATAATCTTTTACAAAAAGGCATTGAAACCAGTTCTCAGATTATCGATCGCCAGGAGATGGGATCTCCCAGTTTTCCCATGATTCCCTATGCTGATTTAGTGGTACAAGGAAGCCGCTTTCCTGCCCAAGAAAAGGCGAAAATAGCCGCCAAACAACGAGGGGATGCTCTGGCATTGGGAGGAATTTACGACCATGTTGCGGGAGGATTTCACCGCTATACCGTGGATGCAACTTGGACTGTACCTCATTTTGAGAAGATGCTCTACGATAATGGACAAATTTTGGACTATTTGGCTTCATTATGGAATGCAGGGATGGAAGAACCGGCATATTTGCGTGCAGTGGAAGGAACGATCGCCTGGTTGCAACGAGAAATGGTTTCCCCGCAAGGTTATTTTTACGCAGCGCAAGATGCAGATAGTTTCGTCACTCCTGAAGAAATTGAACCCGAAGAAGGGGCATTTTGTGTCTGGAAATATGCAGAGTTAGAACAACTCCTCGATCCTGCCGAATTGGCCGCGCTACAGGCTGACTTTACAGTAAGTTCTACGGGCAATTTTGAGGGCAATAACGTGCTGCAACGCCGGAGTGCGGGTAGACTATCGGAAATGAGCGAGAAGGCACTTTCTCAGCTATTTTTGGCACGTTATGGGGAATCCCCCGAGGCGATCGCCACCTTCCCCCCCGCACGAGATAATCAAGAAGCAAAAACAACCCTATGGAAAGGGCGCATTCCGGCGGTTACAGATACCAAAATGATTGTCGCGTGGAATAGTTTAATGATTTCAGGGTTGGCACGGGTGTATCAGGTTTTTAAAAACCCGATCGCCTGGAAATTGGCTCAAAATGCAACCCAATTCATTCTAGAACATCAGTGGCTCGAGGGACGTTTCCAGCGCTTGAATTATGAAGGAAAAGCGCGAGTTTTGGCACAGTCTGAGGATTATGCACTATTTATTAAAGCCTTATTGGACTGCGATCGCGCGAGTGCAGTCATGGGGGAAACTGGGGGAAATTGGCGAGAAGAAGCGATACGAGTACAGGAGGAGTTTGATGAATTTCTCTGGAGTATCGAAATGGGAGGCTATTACAATGCACCAATCGATGCCAGCGAGGATTTACTCATTCGAGAACGCAGTTATATTGATAATGCTACTCCTGCGGCCAATGGCATCGCCGCGGCGAATTTGGTACGCTTGGGGTTATTAACAGATAATACCCACTATTTAGAGCGTGCTGAGGCAATTTTACAGGCATTTAGCCCCATTATGGAACAGTCTCCCCAAGCCTGTCCCAGTTTGTTTTTGGGGCTAGATTGGTATTTGCATTCTACCCTGATTCGGACGACAGGCGATCGCGTTTCTCAATTAGCTGTACGGTATTTTCCCAAGAGTGTCTATCAGGTGGAAGAGAAAGTGCCTGAAGAGGCGATCGGTTTAATTTGTAAAGGGTTGGCTTGTTTGCCAACGGCACATAGTTGGGAGCAATTATTAACTCAAATTGAGAAATGTCATGGGATAGTAGGATAGTGAGATAAGCAGGAAAAAATTGTAAATTATTTTCTTTGCAAACTCTCTAATAATGCTTGACGCATCACCTTTGCTGGGACAGGTTGCTGTAACCAGAGTTGTAGTGCTGCTGCACCTTGTTGTACTAGCATTTCGCTACCATCGATCGCCAATGCACCGCAATTTTTTGCCAGTTGTAAAAAGCGAGTGGGACTGGGAGTATAAATGAGATCGTAAGCGATCGCGCCAGTGGGTAACTGTTTTAATATGTTTTCATCCACAGGAGAGCGATCGATATGAGGAGACATCCCCACCGGGGTAGAATTGACCAAAAGCTGAGTTTCTGATACCAGCGAGGGTAATTCATCCCACAGATGCACCCGAATAGCCCCAGCAAAGGGGGTATTTTGCCAACTTAGTTTAAATTTGTCCAATTTAGCGCGATCGCGTCCCACAACGCGAATTTCTGAACACCCCAACTCGACACACCCCGCAACAACCGCCCGCGCCGCGCCACCATTCCCTAAAATAATAGGAGTAATCTTGCTCCAATCGCGATCGCATTCCCTTAAAGGCGCAATAAAGCCGATCGCATCAGTATTTGTTCCCTCCCATCCCTTCTCAGTGCGCCATACCGTATTCACAGCCCCGATCGCCTGCGCCACGGGAGAAACTTCAGCCAAAAGGGGAATAATCGCCCGTTTGTGAGGAATAGTAATATTAAATCCCACCAAGGCGATCGCCGCAAACCCATCCAATGCTTGAGCCAAATTCTCCCCTTGAATGGGAAAAGGAAGATAAACATAATCTAACCCCAAATGCGCGATCGCGGCATTGTGCATGACTGGCGAAAGGGAATGTTCCACCGGATCGCCAATCACCCCTAATAACTTTGTTTTTCCAGTAATGGGCATAATTTCAATCAATCGTCAATTAATAATCGCACTTTCTTAGACTATTCTGGTTCTTGAAAGCGATCGATTAACTCCTCCCGAGACAACTGTAAAAGTAGAGGTGTAAATTCTTCAGAAGACAGTTGCATAATAGATGCAATAATCCCTGCAAGTTCCTCATCAATCGCCCCAAAGCGAACCCGGAAAAGATTTTCAATCAGACGGCGAGTGGCTTGCTTTTCTCCTTCTTCTCGACCTTCTTCTTTTCCTTGTTGAAGTCCCTGTTGAAGTCCTTGTTGAAGTCCTTGTTGAAGAAATTCTTCTTGTGCTTTTTGGCGGACTTCTGCCATTGCTTCTGCCATGGCCTCTTCATACATTTGTGTTAAAGTCATAATCAACACCTCGTCATCGCGATCTAAATCTTGTTCCTTGTTTTGACGTTTGGCGAGCAGAGCAATTAGCTCTTTCACTAATGGGTATAGCACATTGCCCGCCCAACCCAACTAATTTAAGTAAATCGTGACTATATCAACTCGAGGCGAGCGATCGCAAATCCTCGATCGCCAATTAAATGAAAGTCGTCGCAGTGCTTTTCTTCGAGAGATTTTGACCAATAGCGGACATTTTCTCATTCTCAATTCTCTCTCAGAAATTGCGCTCATGGGTTGGGGTAACTATCTTTATGAACCAGCTCACTATCTAATTCTTTTTGCTATGCTTGCTCAAGCATGGTATTTATCCCATGCCAAAGCAAATCGATTTTGGGGAAATTTAATTGGTGTTACTTGCTATACTTTGGTCGATTTTCCCCTTGATGGATGGGAATTTTTTGCCGAACCCAATCACTTGATTTTAGGGATATTTTCTCTGGCGATCGCATTATTGCAGGGGTTGCGCTGTCATTGGCTACCTTGCTCTAAAGTTGTCCTTGTTCCTTTGGAAAGTTTGATCCGTTTAGGGATGTTATTGGCACTATACCAAGCCTTATTCTGGAAAAATAATGAGGGTAACTTGACTGTATTTTCTCAAGCAAATTCCTCACAAATTTTTTTAGGGGAAAGTCTATTGGTTATTGGTCTTTTATTGGGCTTACAAACACTACAAGTGATGGGACAGCAACAAAAGTTACACGAAATCGCTCAAAAGTTGCGCCATTTGGCAGAATGGGGAATGGGCAGTTATGCGGTGAGTGCTGCGGTGTCAGACCCTGAAGCGCTTTTATTTCAGCGTTGCGATCGCTCAATTGTTTTTCTGGATATTCGCGGCTTTACCCAATGGTGCGAAACCACATCTCCCGATCGCGTGGCTCGAGTACTCAATGATTATTATCACTGTGCCGAACCTGCTGCTACCCGTTACAATCCTTTAAAAGTGTCTTTTACGGCTGACGAAGTTATGGCTATTTACGATCGCCCTCACTCGGCGATCGCAGCAGCTCGAGCCATGCAGGAAGCGGTGCAACCGTTACTCTCTCGCTATGGTTTAGGGGCGGGTTGTGGAGTGCATGGAGGAAGCGTTATTGAGGGATTATTTGGCAGTGATGAGGTTCGCACCTATACGGCGATCGGGGATGTCGTCAATGTTGCGAAACGCTTGGAAAGTTCTACACCCGCAGGAAAAATCACCCTTTCCGATGCTGTTTATCAGGCTCTCAAGTCAGAAATTTCGGTACTTCCTCGCGAACCTATTCAGGCTAAGGGAAAAAGTCAACCTTTAACGGCATGGTATTTACAATAAACTTTATTTAAACCGATCCCTCATCCTCAATTTTTTTCCAAACTTTGACAATGCCATCATCGCCTCCACTGGCAAGAATATTTCCCCGATCGCCAAACGCTACAATATTAACCCGATCGCACCGCCCGTCAAATAGAGCGGTTTTCTGACCTGTTTCTACATCCCAAAGAGTAATCGTGCGATGACTTGTACCACTCACTAGAATTTTGCCGTCGGGACTGAAAGTGAGAGAATAGACTTGAGAGAGAACATTAATATTGCGAATTTCTTGACGATCGCTATTCCAGAAACGAATATGACGATCGCTGCCTCCACTGGCTAATATTGTGCCATCGGCGTTGTAGGCGATCGCATAAATTTTTCCCCCAGGGGCAATATTGCCGATTTTTTCTCCTTCCTGTACATTCCAGAATTTAATTGTGCCGTCGTGACTGCTACTCACAAGAGTTTTACCATCGGGACTATAAGCGATCGCGTTGACCCAATCCCAATGACCTTGTAGCATTCGCAAAACCTTTTGACTGCCCAGATCCCAGAGTTTAATGGTTTTATCGTAACTCCCACTAGCGAGAGTTTTGCCGTGAGGACTAAAGGCGATCGCCACCACGGGGGCGGAATGACCCTGCAAACTGGCAATTTCTGCCCTTGTTTCTACTTGCCAGAGTTTAAGTGTGCCATCGGTGCTACTGCTGGCTAACTGCTGGCCATCCGGACTAAAAGCCAAGCCCGCGATCGCATCGCTGTGTCCGGCAAAAGTGTGGATCGCTTCCCCCGTGGCCAAATCCCACATTTGTAAACTATGGTCGCTGCCTGGACTGACTAATATTTTGCCGTTTGGGGCGATGGCTAGGGCTTCAACTCCCTCGGTATTACCAGCAAATTCCCAAATACATTCCCATTGTTGCGTTAACGTGGAAGCGGTTTCCGGGGTGGTGACGCGATCGAAAATATTTTTAATCGAGGCTCCAAATTCCCACAAATTCTCACTAATTTCCCGAATCCCTCCTTCAAGTTCATGGCCGAGATTATCTAAAGGAGGTTGCTGGGGGGTCGAGGGTTCTGTTTCCTGGCTCGTTTCAGGGTCTTCTGAGATGATAGGGGTATCATCTTTTGGAGGGGTAAAGGCTTCTCGACGGTACTCTTGCGGCACTAAGGGGGGACGATGTTCTGGGGTGGTGCTTGGTGTTGCTTCATCGGGAATATTCGTCGCCATTTCGGGGAGAATATCGAGACGTTTCTGAATGCGGGCGATCGCGGCTTGTAATTCTTGGGTTTTAGGGTCGATGGTGAAGTCGGGCTGAGATAATTGCTCAATGTACTGTTGAATCTCAGCTACGGTTTGGTTTAGTTGTTCTACTTGTACTGCGATCGCACTCTCGAAAGTTGGCGATGATTCTCTGGTTAGGGGATGGGAGTTTAGTTGTAGGTCGGCGATCGCCTTTTGCAATTCTTGAATTTGTTCGGGTAAGGGAAAGTTTTCCGGTGGG
>NZ_JAYGHV010000290.1:0-23701 GCF_034932145.1 Spirulina sp. 06S082
ACAGGAATCACCACTAATGTTAACAAAGTAGAAGTGGTAAAACCGCCAATTACCGCGATCGCCATAGGACTGCGAACCTCTCCATCTCCGCCAAATTCAAGGGCGATAGGAATCATTCCCGCAATCGTAGAAAGAGAGGTCATCACAATGGGACGGAAACGAGACACCCCAGACTCAATTAGTGCCTTAAAGCGAGGTTTACCTTGGTGCATGGCATCTAGGGTAAAATCAACTAAAAGAATAGCATTTTTTGTCACCAATCCCATTAAGAGAACGATACCAATTAGGGCAAAGAGTCCGAGTTCTTTTTGCGTCACCAATAATCCTAAAAACGCCCCCCCAAAAGATAAAGGTAAAGCTGCCAGAATTGCCAAAGGATAGAGAAAATTGTTGTATAACAACACTAAAATGGCATAAATCGATAAGACTGCCAAAAATAATGCCCCGACGAAACGAGAGAAAATATCTCGCATAATCTCGGCATCTCCCACGGGTTCTTCTGTGACATCAGGAGGGAGTTGCATCGCTGGTAATGCCCGTACCATGTCCACTGCATCCCCTAAAGCCAATCCTTCTAAATTGGCATCTAACGAGACTTGACGACTGCGATCGAAGCGTTTAATTTCGGCGGGACCGCTTCCCCAACGGATGGTTGCAACAGCAGAGAGGGGAACCAGTCCACCGTTAGAACTGGGAACCCGCAAGTTTTTTAGGGTTTCGATATCCTTGCGGAGATCCGAGTCAATTTGGATGCGGATGGGAATCTGGCGATCGCTTAAATTAAATTTGGCTAAATTGGATTCGGTATCGCCAATTAAAGCCAGAGAAGCGGTGTGGGCGATCGCCTGGACGGAAACACCTAAGTCAGCAGCGCGATCGGGATTCGGATCGATGACGATTTCCGGCTTCACTAAACTGAGAGTGGAAGTAACATCCACTAATCCAGGAATTTCCCGCATTTGCCGTTCTAGGGCTTCTGCGGTTGTTGCCAAACTGGTAGGATTTTCACTCTTTAAAAGAATCGATAAATCCTTGGAATTTCCTGCCCCTCCTTGAGCCTGAAAAGAGACTCTCGCCCCTGGTATTTGTTGGAAAATTTTCCGCATTTCTTGTTCAAACTCAAAGCGATGAATGCGTTCTGATTTCGGCACTAAATTGATGTAAGCTATACCAGAATTGATATCGCTTGCATTGGCTAAAACATTGTCTACTGCTGGATTATCTAATAAAAGCGCTGTGGTTTTTTTCAGAACTGCGGTGGTTTCTTCTAAAGTCGATCCGGGGGGTAATTCCACAGAAACGAGACTCAATCCCATATCTCCCCCTGCAAATAAACCTTTGGGAATAAAAGGAACCAGTTGCAAACTACCAATAAAAAAGGCGAGGGCGATGAGTAAAGTAGTGATGCGATGGCGCAAGGCCCAGGTTAACATACTGCGATAAATGCGGCGACGTTTGGGGGGAGTGGGGGCGATCGCCTCTTGAAATTCCTGACGATAAGGATCTAGCGATCGCACGTTACGATCCCCCCTGCCCCCCTTAATAAGGGGGGTGGCGATCGCCGGGGGGATCGTTTTCCCATTCCCATTTCCTCCCTTATCAAGGGGGGTGGCGATCGTTCCGTTGCTAGTTGCTGGTTTTGGCTGCAATAAATAAGCACTCAACATGGGAGTCATCGTCGTCGCGACTAAGGTAGAAAACATGGTCGCGACAGCAACAGTTACACCGAAGGGTTGGAAAAACTGCCCTGGAATGCCCCCCATAAATGCGACGGGGAGAAATACCGCGACAATTGTTGCCGTTGTGGTAATCACCGCTAAACCAATTTCCCTGGCCCCATCTGTAGCGGCTTGTATGGGCTTTTTCCCCATTTGCAAATGCTGATCGATGTTTTCGATCATGCAAATGGCATCATCAACTAAGTTCCCCATTGCTAACGCTAACGCTAACAAGGTCATGCCGTTGAGGGTGTAATTTAAAGCCTGCATGACCCAAAACGTGGGAATAATTGAGAGGGGAAGTGCTAAGGCAGTGATAAAGGTCATCCGCAAATTTTGCAGGAAAATCCCCACCACCAACACAGTTAAAACCGACCCAATTAACAAAGCGCTAAACGTAGAATTATAGGAAATGCGAATTTCATCTCCCCTCGTGAAATTAAGGGTAAATTTAATATCATCCGAGAGGGTTTGCTTCAGCTTTTCAATTTCCTTAATTACCCCTTGTTCTACTGTTACCAAGGTTGTTCCCGTACTTCGCAAAACGGAAAAGGCAACGACGGGTTGATTGTTGAGAAATGCTGCTTGTCTGGGGTCGCCGAAACCATCGATGACTTCTCCCAAACTGGATAAAGCAACCGTCGATCCATTGGGGAGAACAATGCGATAATTCCTTAAATCTGCAACGGTTTCGGCACTACCGAGGGTGCGAATATTTTGTTCCCCTCCTGCTACTTCCGATCGCCCCCCTGGTAAGTTGATATTAAAGTTACGAATTTGCGCGTTGACTTCCGTGGCTGTAATACCATAAGCCTGCAAGCGGCGATCGCTGAGATTGACCCGAATTTCGCGATCGACTCCCCCCAGGCGTTGAATTTGGGACACCCCAGGGACGCTAGAGAGGGCGCGGGCAACTTTGCGATCGACGAAATCGCTTAATTCTTCAACGCTGAGTTTGTCCGAGGAGACGGTATAGGTCATAATCGATCCGCCGACAAATTCCAAGCGTTCTACGATGGGTTCGTTGACATCCTGGGGCAGATCGGAACGAATTTGGGTAATGGCATTACGAACGTCGTTGGTGGCGCGATCGCTATCGGTACCAATGGTAAATTGAATAACGGTAGTGGATCGCCCGTCGGTGACGGTGGATTGTACTTCATCAATATCTCCCAAACCCGCTACGGCATCTTCAACTTTTTTCGTGACTTGGGTTTCCATTTCCACAGGTCCTGCCCCCTGTTGGGTGACAGTCACTTGCACAAGGGGAAAATCAATATTGGGTTCGGAGTCAATACCCAAGGAGAAAAAGCACATTAGTCCCACAATGCTCAAAATGAGGAACATCACGAGGGTGGGGACGGGATTTCTAATCGACCAAGAAGAAACGTGAAAAGACATTTCTGTTATTTGTTGTTGTTGTTGTTTTGCTTGACCTCCACTCTTTCCCTTGTTAAGGGGACGCTGGAGAAGTTTTATTCAGTCGTGAAAGATTCACTGGCAATCTCAATCAGATCGCCATTTTTAAGGTAAGGTGCGCCTTTGACGGCCACGCGATCGCCCAAAGTTAAGCCGGAAAGAATTTCAATGCGATCGTCGGGTAAAATTCCCCCCAGGGTGACGGGTTGCGAGACTACGGTGTTATCGCTTTGAATGACGAAAACAACGGCGGTACCATCTTCTTGCGGTAGGGCGGCACCGGCGGGAATTGTGACTCCAGACTCGGCGGAGGTGACGATCGCCCCTCGCAGGAACATTCCTGGTTTTAATCCTCCTGTCCTCGGTAAATCGACTTTAACCGTGGCTTGGCGAGATTCTTCGTCTACGAGGGGATCGAGGGTTCGCACTCGCCCCAGCAAGCGCAGATCGGGGTTAGCATCGGAGGTAATACGCACGGGTTGATTGGATTTAATTTGCCCGATTTGGGTTTCGGGTACTTTAAGGAGAAGTTCTAAGCGGGCATTTTCAATAATGGTAAAAAGGCGATCGGAGGAGGAGGTAATATCCCCGACGCGGGCATTCCTTTCGGCGACGATGCCGCTACGAGGGGCAACCACCCGCATATCCTCGAGTTGGGCGGCGATGAGTTGCACCTGACCCCTTGCTTGTGCCAATTGTGCCTCTGCTTGGGTAATAATTTCGGGACGGGGACCTCTTTTTAGTTCCGTCAGACTTGCTTCAGCATTTCGCACACGCGCTTCAGCATTTCGCACACGCGCTTTGGCTTGTGCCAATCTCGATTTGATATTGGTTTCTTGGTTTAAGATTTCATTGAAACGATCCCGCGCGATCGCTCCCTCTTCTTCCAAAAAGCGATTGCTTGTAACCCGCCCTTGAATTAATTTTACATCGGCTTCGGCTTGTAATACCTCTTCCTTAGCTTGTACTACGTCTCCCCTGGCTTCTTTGACAGCTTCCTCTCCTCGTGTCACTTCTTCCGTCCGACTACCCGCCCGCAATTCTGCCAAACGTGCTTCAGCTTGGGCTACACTTGCTCTGGCTTGAGTCAGTTGCGCTCTCAGGACGGTACTATCGAGGATAGCGAGGGGTTGTCCGGCTTTAACTCCGGCTCCTTCCTCCACTAAAACTTGGATGATTTTCCGTCCGGAGGCTTGGGAAAGCACGGGAATCAGTTCAAAAGCATTAACCGTTCCTGTTGCCTCTAGGGTACGATTAACGGGGGTGAGTTTCGCTTCTGCGGCGGTGATACTTTGCGCTTTACCAGGCGATCGCTTTTCGGGGGCAGATGTATTTCCTGCGGGTTGCGATTCTGAGGTTGAGGGAGAAATGAATTGCCCGACAACAACGGCGATCGCTAAACCAATGCCAATCCCGATCGCGACGGGAATTTTGCCGATAAACCATTGTTTGGGAGAGCCAGATTTGAACATGGAGCAGGTCAGAGAGGGAAAATTTAAAAAGAATCTTAATGTTTTGTTACTTTTTTTAATTTTAACGAGTTACGGGAACGATGGGAAATATTCTCTCAGTTTAAACATTGGCCGACCAGTCGGTCAATAGCAAAAGAACTAACCTACGCTCTTATTTCCCATCCGGTTGATTGACCAGAAAGCACTCAAGAGCCATCCATTCTCACAGTTATTGGTGTTGTAGTGGGAGCGTCTCGCTCCCTAGCTTTTTGTTCTACCCCTAGCTTTTTGTTCTACCCCTAGCTTTTTGTTCTACCCCTAGCTTTTTGTTCTACCCCTAGCTTTTTGTTCTACTATTCTACTCAAGCAAATCTCAATAAAGTTCCTACTCCAACTCTGCCTTGATAGGTTCCCTCTGCCCAAAATTGTTCTCGTTTCCCTAGAGTCACTCTTCCTCGCCCGCCGATCGCCGTCAATTTCATACCTGGATTCACCAAACCGGGATCGATACCCCCCAATAATACCGTCACGCGATCGCCATCTTTCTTAATGACAACAGCTTGAGCCGGCGATCGCGGATTTTCGCTAAAAAAGATAGCTTCATCACCGTAGGGTTTCCCTGGTTCAATAGAAAGTTTCGGTTTTTGTGAGTGATTAATATCATTCCTTTGCAAATTATCTTGCATTCGACCTCCAACACTTAAAGCCGTTTCCTCTGGGGTGCTATTGTTATCTTGCCAAAGATATTGCGTGAGTTGATAGGTGAATGCACCAGCGACAAAGCCATTGAATTGTTGATCGAGTGCAGTCTGATCCGGTTGAGTTGAAGCTAAGACAATACCCTTGGCTATTCCTTCACGATAGCGCTTGACAAACTCTTCGGGAGACCAGCCAAATTTACGCAACCATCGGTTTTGATAGGCTGTTTCTTGGTCATTAGCTTGTATTTGGTTGCCCCCATCCCGCGATCGCACTCGAAGATTGCGAACTGTTGCCCCCGCATAGCAACTATCGAGAACTGCTGTAAAATTATCAGTTTGTATCGAAGACATCAACAAAAATAAGGTATGTCCCATAATATCAGCAACAGTTCCACCTTCCGTGAGATAGGTCGAGGGTAAATTGGCATCGACTGGGACAAAACTCCCACTTAAACCTTCTCCCGTTATTCTAGACACATAAAGGGGATTGGGATCGCGAACGAGTGAACCGTGACCGGAATAGTGAAAAACAACCACATCGCCTGGTTTTGCCTGTTTGATTAAATGCTCCTCAAAGGCATCGAGAATGCCCTGTCGCGTGGCTTTAGCATCATCGAGGATAACGATATCGGCAGGGTTAAAACCGAAGCGGTGAACCAGCAAATTTGCTTGCAGAATGGCATCATTAACGCAACCATATAAAGGTCCCGTGGCTGTGCTATATTGGTTGATCCCGACCAGTAAAGCCAGTTTGCGCGGGGTGCGTTGTGCTAATACTTTGCCATAGCGATCGAATTGCCAGCGATTGACTCCCCAAGCGGTTAAGGCGGCTCCTCCGGCTTGTAGGAGATGACGACGAGAAAATTTTATCATTTTGTTTGTGCCTCTATTTGAGAATTATTTGTTAACCATTGTGCCAAAGATACTTGGGTTTCGCGATCGCAGGCCAACCCTTCCATCATGGCGATCGCTTCTTGTTCGGGAGCATCTAGCAGATAATTATTTACTAACAAAAAAGTGGCCGCGGCTGCAAATGCCGTTCTTTTGTTCCCATCAATAAAAGGGTGATTTTTAGCGATTCCATATCCATAGGCCGCCGCGAGTTCAAATAAATTAGGTTGTTCATAAGCAAATAAATGTTTGGGACGTGCCAGACTTGCAGAAAGTAAATTTTCATCTCGTACTCCTGCACTGCCTCCATGTTGCTCAATTTGCTTGGCGTGAATGGCTAAAATAACATCTTCAGACAACCAAGATGGTTCATTCATTTGGCTAACTCCCGAAACGCATTTTCATATTTTTCGCTAATTGTTTGATAGGCTGCCATTGCGCGATCGAAGTCAGCTTCATTGCTGGAATTCGTAGATTTGTGTTCCTTCCCATTTTGCTCTTTATCGAGCAGGGAATGCAATAAGGCGATCGCATCGGGTAATGCTGCATCGGGTAACTTGTTGGCTAATGTCGCAATTTCTTGGCGCATTTCGATACTCATTTTTAGTTTCCTCATAAAAGACTGGTTTGGGGGGACAATGCACAAGGCGATCGCCGCCATCTTATCTTATAGTTTAATCTTTCCAATCGCCTTATCGAGTTAAGCCTACGACTCCTTCCCCTTGCATGGCTTCCCCGATCCCGCTTGATTTGTTGCAGAAGATTTTACCGACTTAAAATTTAAAATGTTTAATTATAGCCAAAGAAGGGAGAGAAATATTTAATTTCTCCTCCTTCTTATTTTCAGAATTTATGCTTCCGAAATTTCTTCAACTTCCACAGCTACCATCGCGCTACTCAACGCTTCTTGACGAACGCAACCCCCGGTAAAGGCAGCATACCAAGTATCGCTGATGGTTTTATAGAACTGGGTAATGGTAACAGTTTGACCGCTATAGGGAAGCGCGATCGCGTCTCCTGCTTTGAGGCCATCGTGTTCTAAGATTGGTGTGGCCTTGCGCGGTCTGGGAACTTTGTGAGGTTTACTGGGAACAGAAATAGAGGGTTTGACAGGAACAGAACTGGATGGCTTCGGTGTAGAATCTGGAGATTTAGGAGGAATAGACGCTTTAGACTCAGATTGAGGGCGAGATTTCGGCCGCATTAAAGCAGGTTTGTTGGATGGATTCATGGGACTCGCAGCTAAACAATATATACAAAAATATTTTACATCTCCTTCCTTTGAAGATCGGGAAGAAGATGCAGGCTAATCACTCCCATTCTATTGTTCCTGGGGGTTTAGAGGTAATATCGTAAACAACACGATTCACTCCTTTAACTTCATTAACAATGCGGTTGGAAATTGTTTCGAGGAGGTCGTAAGGCACCCGCGACCAGTCCGCCGTCATGCCGTCTTCGCTGGAGACGAAACGCAAAACGATAGGATGGGCATAAGTGCGGCGATCGCCCATAACTCCGACGCTGCGAAGGGGTAAAAGAACGGCAAAAGCCTGCCAGAAGTCGTTGTATTTGCCTTGTTTTTGGATTTCATCCCGCACGACAAAATCCGCATCCCGCAAGATGTTCAAGCGTTCGGCGGTAACTTCGCCGATAATACGAATGGCTAAACCGGGACCTGGGAAAGGATGGCGACGGATGATTTCTGAGGGTAAACCGATCGCGGTACCGACTTTGCGGACTTCATCTTTGAAGAGTTTTCGCAGGGGTTCAATTAGTTTGAATTGCAGGTCTTTGGGGAGTCCGCCAACATTATGATGGCTTTTGATTTTTACCGCTACTCGTTCCCCAGTTTTCGGATCGACATTAGTATCGGCGGATTCAATTACGTCGGGATAAAGGGTCCCTTGCGCTAAATAATCAAAGGGTCCAAGGCGTTTGGATTCTTCCTCAAAAACGTGAATAAATTCGTGACCGATGCGACGGCGCTTTTCTTCGGGATCCGTGATGCCGACGAGTTGAGCGAGAAAACGCTCTCGAGCGCTCACATATTCCACGGAAATATGAAATTGATTGTCAAAAAGTTCGATCAGTCGTTCCGGTTCTCCCTTCCGCATAAAGCCTTGATCGATGAACATACAGGTGAGGCGATCGCCGATGGCTTCGTGCATCAAAAAGGCAAGGGTGGAGGAGTCTACCCCCCCAGAAAGGGCAAGTAGAACTCGTTTATCCCCGACTTTGGCACGAATTTCGCGAATTGATTCTTCCACAAAGGCTTCCGTTGTCCAAGTGGGTTCGCAGTCGCAAATGTGATAGACAAAATTGCGAATCAGTGCCTGTCCGTAGTTGGAATGCACCACCTCGGGGTGAAATTGTACGCCATAGAGATGTTTTGTGTGGTGGGCGATCGCGGCACAATGGGTATTATCGGTATGTGCCAAAATGGAGAATCCCTCGGGCAGTTGTGTACAGGAGTCGCCGTGACTCATCCACATGGTGGAGTTATCTTCAACGTTGGTGAGTAAATCTGTGGGATCGTCGATACAGAGGGAGGCTTTCCCATATTCTGCATTTTTGGCCCGTTCGACACTTCCTCCCAACTGCTTCACCATTAATTGCATCCCATAACAAACCCCGAGAATGGGAATTCCCAATTCCCATATAGCGGGATCGCATTGAGGGGCAAAATCGTCATAAACGGAACTGGGTCCTCCCGATAAGATAATCCCTTTCGGGTTGAGTTTTGCGAGATGTTCGGCGGTGGTACGATAAGAGAGAACTTCTGAATATACTTGCGTTTCTCGAATGCGTCGGGCGATAAGTTCGGAATATTGCGAACCAAAATCCAAAATCGCGATCGTTTGACGATTGATACTTGCTTCTAAGGACTTTTCTGGTAAAATCTCTAGGGTGGTGGGGGTTTTGATTTGAGTGGTCATGTGCTTCTATATTTAGGTATGCGAAAGCGAGCCATCAAGGCGATCGCAAGAAAAGATGAAAGGAAAGGTTTTGGGTTTTAGTTCGGAAACCGTGCAGACAATGTAAATATGACAAAATCGACTCCTTAATCAAGATCGCCAGCTAAAATCTAGGAGTCAAAATTTATTAATTAGTTGTTCAAAGAATTATACCATAACTGTGAAAAAAGCGTTGTTCCATTTTGACTTTTAACAATAATGTTACGATCGCGATCGAATAAGACGGAACCGATACAAACATCGCGATCGCCGTGTTTGCGGATATATTCTTGGCTGCGGCGATCGATGGTTTCAGCGATGGAGGTATAAACGCGATCGACGCTTTCGGGTTGGATTTGACGCAAGAGTTGTAAAGCTGCTTCTGTGGTGGTGCTTTGAAATACTTTTTCGAGAATGTTGGTGGGTAAGCCTATTTTGGCACAGTGCGCCGTAAGAATTTCTAAGCGTCCGTCGGCAAGGTGGTGATGGGTGTGAAAAATACCCCCTGCGAGTTTAATCAGTTTACCATGATAGCCGAACAGTAACAGCGATCGCACTCCGGAAACTCCCGCCGTTACCAGTAAAGGACCCAACCAATTTGCAGTTTTCACGAGGCGATCGGCTTCAATGCCTAAATTACGTGCTAAATCTAAACCATTTTCTCCCACGCAAAACACTAAAGTATCAAATTCTGCCGCTTTTTTAGACAATTCTTCCCGATAGATTTCTAACTGTTGGGGAGAACTTAAAGGCTGACTAATTCCAGTTGTTCCTAAGAGAGAAAGTCCTTCAACGACACCAAAGGCTTTATTGGCGGTTCGTTCTGCAAGTTTGCGTCCTTCCGGTAGAATGATTTTAACTGTAATTGCTTCATTTATGGCGAGTAAAACTTGCAAATTGTGTTGTAAGAGTTTGTGTGCATAAGTATAAATTGCTGCTTGTCCGTGGCGATCGCTTTGTTTGCCAATTCCTTCTCCTCCTGCGATCGTAATTTGGGGAGATAGATCGGTCTTATTTTGCCATTCCACAATTGCCCAAATCGGAGTATTTCGGGTTAAATCGAGGTTATCTCCAGGATCGCTGTGGGTAATGGCTAAGGCGGCGCGATCGCTAATTTTGGCAATTTGCGCGATGGGAATCTCTACAGTTTGTGGGGGATCGATGAGGTTAATTTGTACGGTTTCTAAAGGTGTTTGTTGCTGGAGATAACGTAAAGAAGCAACAGCAGCAGCACAGGCAAAAACAGGTAAGGTAAACCCCGATCGCGGTTGAGAAATGGTCACAAAAAAACTTAATTTGGAGAAAGAACAAGGTAACTACTCAAAACAAATTGATGTCGTGCCATGATTGCTAAAATCCGGTGCAATACGCTTGATTTGAGCTAAGGTTTTTTCATTTACCCAGAATATGACCGGTAAAGGTAAAGATTTATTAAACTCATCGCGAACAAAGTTAACCTCCTCGAGTAAAGTCTTGATATTGACAGCAGACTCCAAACCCATTACTGCTAGAGCATCGGGATAGTGCGATCGCATTACCCCATCGAGAATATCCAAGAGATGAACGACAGAGGGATGAAGCGTGACTTCCTGTAGGGATATCTCAGCGCAGTTCGCGATTTGATTGAGAATTTGTTGGCGCAGTCGGGAACTCTCGCACCGTGCAAAAATCAAGGAATATTCTCCTTGAGACAACGCGATCGCCCTTTTTAAACTCGATAAACCCTGTTGGTTCTGTACGGACAAGTAAGATTGCCGAGAATGCAAGGGTTTGTGGTAAGTTTTATATTGATTAATTAAAGATTGAATCATTTTCCAAGTTACTGTTTTATAGTAAATCCTAGGACTTAACTCTATTGTGAAGGGGAATTGAAAAATTGCCCAATAATTTCTCCTACAATTTCAGAAAAAGGGTTTTCGCTCAAAAATATCAATTGATAAGTTGACCTTTAAGAACTTAACACTTGAGAACTTAACATTTTAGAGGGAATCTCAGTTACTCAGATCCAAATTTGTAAAAATTTGTAAAGGATTACGACATTTGTTATTAGCTCTCACTTTTTAGAACAAAGGAACTCAAAAAATGGGCATCGAATTCGGACGAGAGATCTGCGGGCATCTTCCTACATCGGAAGCACGAGAATGGTTAGTGACGAATGGGAATGGGGGCTATGGAGCAGGAACGGTGTCTGGAATGCTGACCCGGCGCTATCATGGCCTGTTAATTGCCGCCCTCAATCCTCCGTTAGGACGGACGTTATTGTTAACAAAACTTGACGAACTCGTTCAATATCGCGGTCAAATGTATCCCCTTTATAGCGATCGCTGGGCAGATGGTTCCGTTGCCCCCCACGGCTATCGGGAAATCGAAAGTTTTCATCTGAATGGTTCTATTCCCGTCTGGAAATTCGCGATCGCCGATGCACTCCTGGAAAAACGGATCTGGATGCAGGCAGGAGAAAATACAACTTATATTCGCTATACTCTACATCGCGCCCGTTCTCCCCTTTCCCTCTCAATTAAGGCCTTAGCAAACTATCGCGATTTTCACGGCGAGACTCATAGCGGGGATTGGCAGATGAAAACTGATATCGTGGATAGTGGCATTAGGGTCAGGGCTTTTGAAGGAGCAACCCCCTTTTATTTATTTGCCGAACGAGAAGGCAATAATGTTCTCCCCAAACCGCAATGGGAACCCGCCCATACTTGGTATAAAGACTATAGTTTAAGCGTTGAAGAGTATCGCGGACTGGCCGATCGCGAAGATCACCTTTATGTCGCCAACTTGGAAGTAACGCTGCAACCCGGAAATTCTCTCACCTTAATTGCCAGTACCGTGCAGTTTCCTTCTCTTCAGGGAGGAGAATCTTTGCAGCAACAGAAAAATCGCGATCGCGCCTTACTCGATCGCTGGTACAAAACCCCCTACCTTTTTGCCAACGAAGCGCAAAAAAATACAATTCCCGACTGGATCGAACAATTAGTCTTAGCCAGCGATCGCTTTATTGTCGATCGGACCCTTCCCAACGAACCCGAAGGCAAAACGATTATCGCTGGCTATCCTTGGTTTGGAGACTGGGGACGAGATACCATGATTAGCCTGCCAGGTTTGACCCTTGCCACCGGTCGCCCGGAAATTGCCAAAATTATCCTGCAAACCTTTGCTCAATATTTAGATCGAGGAATGCTGCCCAATTTATTCCCCGACGGCACAAACAGCCCGGAATATAATACCGTAGATGCAATTCTCTGGTACTTTGAAGCCATTCGCGCCTATTACATGGCAACCCAAGATATTAACTTCATGGGTGAGTTATTTCCTGCATTAGAAGAGGCGATCGAATGGCACATTCGCGGTACTCGCTATAACATTAAGGTCGATAGCAAAGACGGGTTGCTTTATGCCGGAGAAATAGGTTTGCAATTGACCTGGATGGATGCAAAAGTTGATGATTGGGTCGTAACACCCCGCATTGGCAAACCGATTGAAATTAACGCCTTATGGTATGGTGCTTTGGTATTAATGGCACATTTAGCGAAAGAGTTAGGCAAACCTTCAGAAAGATACGAGGCCATGGCACGGAAGGCGATCGCCGGGTTCAGTCGCTTCTGGAATTACGGCATGGGATATTGTTATGACGTGATTGATAGTCCCGAAGGCAACGATCCGTCCTTGCGTCCCAATCAAATTTTTGCCGTTTCTCTACCCGCAGAACTGGCAAAAATTGGCGGCTCTCCTTTACTATTGCCTCGAGAACAAAAAAGTATTGTTGATGCCGTTGCTCAATCTTTACTCACCTCTCACGGACTGCGATCGCTGTCCCCAGACGATCCTAATTATGCAGGAGTTTATGGAGGCGATCGCTATCAACGAGATAGCCACTATCACCAAGGTACGGTTTGGGGTTGGTTAATCGGTCATTTTGTCCAAGCACATCTGCACGTTTACAATAATCCGACTTTGGCACAAGAATTCTTAGCTCCGATGGAACATCATCTCAAAGATACTTGTGTGGGGAATCTGAGTGAAATCTTTGATGGCGATGCCCCCATGACTCCGCGAGGGGCTTTTGCTCAAGCCTGGACTGTAGCTGAGGTGTTGCGAGCTTGGTTGTTATCTCGATAGAGTGAGAATTAGCAAGGAGGAGTGCGAAATCTCTTCTTGTTGGCGATGAATTCCGCGATCGCCCTACCACTAACTTTATCCCCGATCGTTCATCCTTTCTCTAACCCATTGGTTTGCGTCTGCGATCGCAACAGGAGCAGAGAAAAAATAGCCTTGGGCTAGGTCGCACCCGAGGGATTTAAGAGTTTCTATTTGCGAGAGAGTTTCTACCCCTTCCGCGACTAAATTCATACCCAAACCGCGAGCAAGGGTGATGATTGTGTCGATAATTGCGATAGGATGGGTGTTTTCCTGTAATCCTTTCATAAAGGAGCGATCTATTTTAATTGTATCAATGGGAAATTCATGCAAGCGACTTAAGGAAGAATAACCCGTCCCAAAATCATCAATACAGAGTCCCATTCCTAATGCTTTGAGTTGTTGGAAGCGATCGCGGGAAATATCGATTTCTAATAAGCAACTTTCGGTAATTTCTAATTTTAATTGTGTCTTATCGATTTGGGTTTCTAGACATATTTGCTCGAGTTTTTTGATAAAATCAACTTGTCTGAGTTGTAACGGAGAAAGATTGACATTTAACTGAAACTTATCCCGATCGCCTTCTATTTCTTCTTGCCATTGTTGCAACTGATTGCAAGCAGTTTTAAGTACAAACCACCCCAAACGCTCGATCGCGCCATTTTCTTCAGCAAGGGGAATAAATTCATCGGGAGAGACTAATCCTCGTTGGGGATGATTCCAACGCACAAGAGCCTCAAATCCTCGTAATTTTCCGGTAGATAAACAAATAATAGGTTGATAATACAAACAAAATTCTTCTCTTTCGAGTCCCCGTCGCAGATCGTTTTCTAATTGCAATTTTTCAAGGGTTTGAATTTGCATTTGAGGGTCGAATACTTCATAGCGCCCTTTCCCTCGAAGTTTGGCACGATACATCGTAACATCTGCATCTCGCAATAGATTTTCGGGGTGGGTGTAATAAGGACCTCCCTCAACAATGCCAATACTGCCTCGGGTAAACAATTCGTAAGTTTTGATTTGAAAAGGAGTATCCAATTTTTCTAGTAGGGTTTCGGCAATTTTAATCGCCTCATCAACTCCCGATATTGTTTGCAATAAGACGGCAAATTCATCTCCGCCAAAACGAGCGATAATGTGATGAGGGGCTAAACTATCTTGCAGTCTCTTGGCGACGGATTTAAGCAGTTCATCTCCCATCCAGTGTCCCAAGCTGTCGTTGATGGCTTTAAAGCGATCGAGATCGATAAATAAAACAGCATAAGTTAACCCCTCATGGGCGCGATCGCGGCTAAAAGCGATCGCGTCTTCGAGATGTTTGAGAAAACAAGATCGGTTGGGTAATTGGGTCAGATCGTCGTGGAGGGCGCGATAACGTAATTGTTCTTCAGCATGGCGGCGGGCAGTGATATCTTGTACTGTGCCTTCATAATAGAGAAGATTTCCCCTCTTGTTGCGGACGGCGCGGGTATTTTCGGAAATCCAAATGAGGGTTCCATCTTGGCGATAAACTTGAGACTCAAAGTCAGCAATGATGTCATTCTCTTGGAGAAGATGGGTGAATTGGGTGCGGCGTTGGGGATCGACGTAGAGTTGATGGGCGACATCGGTAAGGGCGACGATGAGATCTTTGGGAGAATTATAACCGTAAATTTGGGCAAGGGCGGAGTTGGCGTTCAGATAATGTCCGTCGGGAGAAGTTTGAAAAATCCCGACGGGGCTATTCTCAAAGATGCTGCGATATTTAGTTTCTGCGAGTTCTAGGTCTTCCCCGGTCTGTTTGCGTTCGATCGCGATCCCTGCAATATGAGAGGCAAAGTGCATCAGTTGCCCTTCTTCTGGGGTTGCAATGCGAGTGGGAGTATCTTCAATAATAAAGAACCCTAATATTGTTTGCTGAGAAGATAAAATCGGGGTTGATTTAGATTGCCATTTTTTTCCTTTGCTTTTGTTTTTGCTTTTGTTTCTCTGGTAACTTTTAACTTCTAAGATGGGTTGGCCTTTTTTGTCCAAGAGGGCGATCGCCAAATTGCGATCGCCAAATTGGTCTTCGATCGCCTGCAATAAAAGGGATAAGGTTTCTTCGAGATCGCGATCGGTGGAG
Source organism: Spirulina sp. 06S082 (assembly GCF_034932145.1). Lineage (NCBI taxonomy): Bacteria > Bacillati > Cyanobacteriota > Cyanophyceae > Spirulinales > Spirulinaceae > Spirulina > Spirulina sp. 06S082. The sequence goes on from NZ_JAYGHV010000290.1 coordinate 15,382, forward strand.
ATGACCTCGAGAATTTGTTTTTGACTGCTGAGGAGATTAATAATAGAGGTGCGATCGGGCATAGGTCTAGAAACAGCAAAAATTTTGCCATTGGGGGCATGGGAAATCAACTCTGGGGCATTATGACTCGTGAGGAGTTGATAGCGCTTTTTGCTTTCTTGCGGGGATTCAACGGGACGACTGAAACGGTTTGATGGTGTTAAATCTTGGTCTGAGTTTCTCTGACCCGTTTCCAAAATGGGGGATATCCCTTCCACTAAAATAGCTTGTTTGGCAAAGGTGGTGCGAATTTCCGAGCAGTAACAGCGCCAAGACAGAGAAGAACCTTGACTCTCAAAGGTCCAATCCACAATCTTGCTTTTGATGCGATGCTGCCATGTTTGAGCTTTATTTTTAGTTTTAGCACGGAATTTAGAGCATAATGAGGCAGGAACCGCACTGGTGAAATTGTAGTCCTTAAGCACAGATAAACAGGGAACATCCCACAATTTGAGAGCCGCATCATTACCCCAGCAAATTTTTTGTGTCTCGAGATCGACGATCCAAAGGGGCGATCGCACCAAATTCAACGCATCGAGTTCCGATTGCGCCCAAAAATCCCTCCAAATATTCGCGTCACCTTGTCGTTCTTGACTAATTTGCAACATTCAGATCGATTGGGAAAAATCCCTGAAAAACAGTAGCGATGTCATCTGACTCATTCATCAGAAAAATGAGTAGAAACCCCGTCCTGATAGACGGCTTTATATTAGTTTCGCTACCGCCTTGGAGTTGTTTAATTAGGGTGCTTTTGTATTGCACTTTTAACAGGACAATTACTGTATCTAATTAAACAACCCTGTACGCATAGCGGTTTTGCTCTTTCGAGCCTCCTATTTCTAGGGTAATGTTAGCTTCGACTGTCTTGGTCAGCATTCCCTCTTGGTCGATTGGATATGGCGAGGAAACCTCGCCATCCCTCGACCGCTTGCGCCCTTCGGCGACGCGGGGTCTGACCGCAATGTTAAAAGGGCTTGTTAGGTTAGCAGCACTATTTCAGTGACCTTAAAATTGTTTAACTGCTAACGACAGAGCGGGGAACTAGCTTCGCATTCCCAGGTGTCGTGACCCAAATAACGTAGTACGCGGGGTACTGAGTCTGGTCAGAAGGGCCTGTTAGATTTCTCTTTCAAGCCTCACGCCTTTAGGCTGAGGTTTCTGACAATCTTCCAAACGATCCAAGGATGTTAAAACTCCTGGATCGTTAAATATTAGCAATACGCCCCAAACTTTTCCCACTCCAAGGGTCATGGCTGGATAGCCGAGGGGAAGCGCGTACAAGTTTCCCCGCGCAAACGCAGGAATTTCCGCGATCGCCTTTCCCGCACAATAGCGATCGTAATTAGATTCTCCCGGTTTTAGGGTGCCATAAACAAAAACTGTCAACATTCTTGGAAACTATCTAATACAATGAAAATATAAAAATGGCGTGCAGTAACCGATCGTGCAAACTCAGCGTTTTCCTGAATGCAATCACTCCCTTGTTAAGTCGCTCTTTCGCTACAGCGATCGCGATTTATTGACTCTATTCCAGAATCATCCCGAACAGGGCAAGTATTTTGTCGCTATTTTCTGCCGCTACAGTCCCATTGTTTATACTCTCATTGCTCATTCAGCGCGATCGCCGGTTCAAGGAGATTATCTCTTTGCTTTGACCTGGCGACATATTTTTTATGAGATGCGCGGGTTGGAGTTGCGCGATCGCAATGCCAAGGAGTCTAGTTCTTTCCAAAATTGGCTGATTAACATGACGGCGATTTGCATTAATCAAGCTAACCTCCCCCCTGTAGAGTCGATTAATTACAGCCTCCAAGCCGCTTCTCCTCCCCTTTGGTGCTATCTGGAACAGTCTCTTGATATTCTTCCTCCCATCGTGCGTTTGATTCTGGTGATGTCCAAAACCTTTCACTGGAGTTCTAGTCGCGTTGCGGCTTATCTACAAGCAGAAGGTGAAATGCTCTCTCCGGTTGTAGTTCAAGATTACCTCGATCGCGGCTGCCGCTTGCTGGAAACGAATTTACCCGAGGACATTCGCGAAATTTATTTGGGAGAATGGGGGGAAGGCAATGAAGATAGTTCTTCCCAGTCTGCTCTGGTTTCCAGCGATTCTACTTAACAGGCACGGGAAATCACCAAAATAATCTAAAAAGAATTTGGACTGAAACTCCCCCTAAACCCAAAAAATGTTCTATAATAAAATTGTTGACTAAAAAATCAATAAACGAACTAAATCTTAAAGCCATGATTAAACATTATATCCTCAGCCTCGAACCAAACGCGAAACACCCTTGGGATCGCTGCGTCCTGCGGGATCCAATTACAGGAGAGCGTCCGGAACTATTGGAGGCGATCGCCGAAGGGACGGAAAATCAAGCGGGTTCTTATTTAATTGCGGTTAACCTCGAAGTGACTGTTTTAGAAAAGGCCAGCGCTGCTTTACTCAAAAAATCTTCTGAAGGGGCGATCGCTTCTTTTCCTACCCTTAAATCTGAAGCTGTGAAAGCCTCCTAGTTATTGTACCTCAGTTCTTATGTCAAGGAACTGGGGTTTAAAATTTTGCGATATTCTGCTTTCATTTGTTGCGCGATCGCATCCCAACTGTAATTGGCGATCGCCGCATTGCGGGCATTTTCTCCTTTTTGTCGTCTTTGTTCGGGATTTTGCAGTGCCGATCGCAGTTTTTCGGTAATATCCTTGCGATCGCATTGCGTCACCCATCCTGCATCGGCCTCTTGAATAGCATCCCAAATATAGACTTTATGAGAAATTAAGACTGGAATTCCGGCTAACATTGCCTCTGCAACAGCAATACCAAAGTTCTCATAATAAGAAGGTAAAACGAATAGATCTGCGTCCTGTAGTAAAGCTAATTTCTCTTCTCCTTGGACAAATCCCGCGATCGTCGTGCGCGATCGCAGTCCTGCATCTTCCACCATCTTAAAAACTGACTGTTCGTATTCTGGGTCTTGAGAATTTGACCCTGCTAAAACAAAATGAAAATCAATTCCTTCTGTTGCTAATTGTGCCAAAGCTGGAAAGAGCAAATCAAAGCCTTTTTTCGGGTCAATTCGGGACATAAACAAGACCAAAGGTATATTTTCATCAATTTTCCATTTTGCCCGTGCTAAACCTGATTCTGGCAAAGATGCCGATAATTCCACACCCAAGGGAACAATAATATCGCGAGTTTTTCGGCCAAAGCGATGGGAAATTCTCGCCTCTTCTTGACTGGTAAAATGAACACCTGCTGCTTTGGCTAAATTAGGCGCTTCCCAAAGAGCAGCATAAATCTCCTTGAGTTGTTTTTTCTTTTGTAAATCTGCTGGATCGAGAGTTCCTAAAGGACGCAAAATATAAGGTAAATTAATATTTCTCGCGACGATTGCGGCGGCGGTACTGACGGGGGAAAATAAAGCATGAATATGTACGATATCGTATTCTTTCCCATGTTTAGCCAGCCATTTTAACAATCCTAAAGAAAACTTATAACGTCGGAAAGGAGAACAGCGAAAATAGCGAATCTGATAGCCATTTTCCTCGACAGGAGAATCTAAGGGAACATCTAAAGGCGGTTGTCCAACGTCACCATTGGAATCGGTTGTTAAGATAGTTACTTCAACATTTTCCTGTGCTAAAGCAGCAGATAGTCCTCGTACCATTTGACTGGGACCACCATAAACGAGGGAAATAGAAGGAATAATTTGCAGAACTTTCATAGATTTTAATTATTATGAGGCTGGAAGTATTAATTTATCTAACCCTCGCATCATCTGAATTATTCAAATAAAATAAACTGTTCTAATTTCCCCCAAAACTTCGTCTCTAAATCTATACTACCTTTAACACGCTTTTTAAAAGCACGTTTAAACGAAGAACTAAAACTGACTTCCACAACTATTCCTCCAGCATCTGTTTGAGTTCATTCAAATCGGAAGAAAACCTCAGTTTACCCTTTTCTTGTTCAACTTGCGCTAACTTGACATTATTATAAATCTCGTTACGGCGCTCTTCACGGATGTATTGTAGCAACAACCGTTGAATTTCCTGTTTCTCATCTGTTGAAAGATGTTTGATTCCTTCGACTACATCATTAAAGGTTTTGATTGAACTAACCATTAGTAATTTTAAATTGAGAGTGGTTGTCGTGTTCTTCTATCTTATTATACTTCACAACTTTACCAAAATCTGAGGATCGCCAATCTCCTCTACTAAAATGAGTTTTCGATGGAACTGCGATCGCAAGGGTAAAATTAATGTATTGAAAAGAACAAGCAGGATCATAGCGTGCGATAAGTTAAAGAAAATTTTATGTTAAGCGATCGCAAGCAGGAGCAAAACAAATGACGATAAAACTCCCACTATCCCAGTTAAACCAACTCTATCAACAAGACTATCAAGAATGGATAAAAGGAACAATCGCCGTTTTACGCGATCGCTCCTTTAGCTTACTAGATTTAGATAACTTAATCGAAGAAATTGAAGATATAGGAAAAAGCCAAAAAGATTCCCTTGAAAGTAACTTAACTATTCTTCTGATGTACTTGCTTAAATATCGCTTTCAACCCGAAAAAAGAATTGATAGTCAAAGTTGGAGATACTCCATTGTCGAACACAGACGACGGTTGTTACGCGCGTTCAAAAAAAGTCCCAGTCTGAGACGTTATTTCGAGGAAATATTCGCTGAATGCTATCAAGATGCTCGACAAGATACTAAAACTGAAACTCAATTACCTTTAGATATATTTCCAGAAATTTGTCCATTTTCCCAAGCAGAAATTCTCGATCCAGACTTTCTACCCGATCGCGAGACTCCCGAATTCTAAAACTATACTTTTTCCTCTTTTAATTCGCGATAAAATGTTAAAAGTTCTTGAGCTAAGGCCTTATTAGTATATTGCTTCATTGCCTTTTCATAACCTCGACGAGCCAAATTTTCTCGAAATTCTGCATTTTCCATTAATTGCTGCAAACAAATGCGTAATTTTTGAGCATTTCCTTCGGGAAAGGTCAAACCGACATCGCGAATAACATTAGGTATCTCTCCAGAATCAGAGCCAACAACCGCTACTTTACAGCCCATTGCTTCAATTAAAACATGACCGAACTGCTCCTTCCAACCGACGGCTGTTAGAGTTTTAAACTTATAGGTTGTTTCAGACGGTAAAACTAACACATTCATCAGATTGATATAGCGAGAAACTTCATCGTGAGGGACACTTTCGACTAAAATTAAACGATCTTGAATCCCTGCTTCTAAAGCTCGTTTTTGAATTTCTTCCTTTAATTCTCCTCGTCCCAATAAAAGTAATTGCCAGTTTTTCTCAGTTAATTTTGCAACCGCTTCAATTAAAGTTAAAATTCCTTTTTCTTCGACAAACCTGCCCACAAAACCAATAATAAAATTATCATTATCAATATTTAAACGTTCAGTTATTTCTGGTTCAAAGCGAGGATAAAACAATTTTTCATCAATGCCAAGTTGCGGCGAAACTTTGACGGCTCCCGTATATCCATGTTCTCGTAAAATATCCACACCATCTTGATTTCCAGCAATTAATCCATCAGTATTACTCAAATTATATTTTTCCAGCAGTGAAATAGGAAATTTATTAGTATAGGGCAAATTCCACCACGTAAACAAGCAATTCTTGGCTTTTAATCCCAACAACTTATTTAAGGTAATAAATTGAGCATAAGCAAAAGATTTTACACCTTGTTCGACTTGGATAATATCAGGTTTAAAAGAACGTAAAAAAGAAATAATTTCCCAGCCAAATGTCAGTAAACCTTGATTATTTTCGCTAAAATTAGCGATGGGGAGAATGTGAAAATTTCCTTCATGGCGAGGTTGAGGTTCAATAATTTTATTTTGTACACCCCCAGGTCGCCAGCGTTTGGGAACAATAATTGTAACTTCAATCTCTGGCTCTAAACGCGAAAGTTCCCTAAATTTTTCACAATTGAGATCGACAATATAAGTATGACTGACAACTAAAATTTTCATGTTTGTAACAGATAAAGTAATTCATTATGGTTTGGTTACAACTGGTAACTGGCGACTGTAAACTTGTCCGTTGTCCCAAAGTCCATGAATGCGGGTTTTTACAGCATCAAAAAAGCCCAAACTATAAAAAATTCCTCGCGTGACAATTTTGAGAGGAGAACCGCTTTTATTGCAAGGAGGATTGCCGAGAACATGACAATCAAATAGTTTGAGATAGAGGCGCAATTGTTGGTAAGGGGTGAGATTTTTTTGCGCCATGAGAAAATGATTGTGATAAAAAGTGATTTGATATTTAAGCGATCGCGTACTGATATCGTGACATCCTCCCGTTTCTTCCCCCAAATGAACAAGATGCGCCTCGGGATCGTACCAAATTTGATAACCGGTTTTCCGCAACCGCAAGCAAAAATCCGATTCCTCCCGCACCGCAGACCCGCGAAAACGCTCATCAAACCAAACACCATGTTTTGTAAAAATATCCTTACGATAGGACATATTGCAACCCCGCGCTGAAATCACTTGTTGAGGTTTGGTTGTATGAACCAAATCGATGTAATACCAAGCGATCCCCGGATCCATCGCTTCGGGAGGTAATGTTTCGATTTCTAAATCTCCCCCCGAGTCACCTAATTTCATGCGATCGAAAACTCTTCCTGCAACAGCCCCTACTTCGGCGCGATCGTAGTTGCGGGCGTGGTTTCGTAAATATCCGGTTTCCATTTGCACATCATCGTCAATAAAAACGACAATTTCTCCTTTGGCCTGTCGGACTCCATAATTTCGCGCCCCAGGCAAACTAGCCCAATCTAAACGCAACCAACGAATCTTTCCCGTATCGGCAAGGTCTTGTAAATAAGTTTCCGTTTCTGAGTCGTGTTTTTGGGTTTGATCCACCACCAAAATTTCAAAATCTGGATAGTCTTGCTTTAAAACATCGGCAACACTATCGCATAACACAACTTCTCGTCCATAAGTGGGAATAATGACAGAAATAGAGGGAAAATTCATCATGTTTATATCCTGTTAATTTTTAGGCTGCTTTTTGGGTCATTTTAGTCTTCGATTTTTTGCGATTGAGTCCCAATTGCGCTTCTTCTACTTTAGCGGCTTTAATCTGTTCCTGTTCCTGTTTGTCAATTTCCGGCAATTTGAAGATTAATCCTACAAACAACCAATAATAAACGGCAACGGGATCGGTGTCTAAGGGATACCAATAAGTATTAAAACTAATAATTAACAGAAAAACCCAAAGACTGGAGGCATAACTGCGAATCGTTGGGGTTTTTACAGAACGCCGAATTTGGAATGTCACCCAGACAATATTGGTAGTGAAAGCAATAAAAGCGATACAGCCTAATGGTCCCATTTCATAAATCAATTTAGGATGGAATGTTTCTACTAATGCAGCGCTGCCAAACACCCGCGTAGAATTTGTAGCTTTCCCCAAACCTCGCCCTAATGGTCCTCGTTGTTCATCAAATGCCCAATGAAATTGCTCTTCAATAAAGGCAGTAGGTGGAGATGCTTCTGCGCGACCACTTAAACTATCCAGTCGATCTTGAATCAGAGTAGGATTGGTAGTAATCACAATTCCCAGCAGTAGTACCAATCCTAATGCAATGGGAATAAAGCGCTTGAGATTGGCCATTTGTCCGGTTAAAACAAATAAAATAACTGTTACAACAGGAACTAAAGCAAGAGCAATACGCTGACCTGAAATAACTGAATTGACAAAGACTAAAACCATACCCATTAATCCACCCAATCGCCACCAGAGAGATGTATCGCCAAAAGCAACGGTAAAAGTAATTGCACTATTAGCAATTAAAAACCATGCCCAGTGCCAAGGAGAGGCAAAAGTTCCGGGTAAACGAATAAAGTTTTGTTCGGGAGTAAAACCTACGGCACCACCTACAAAACATTTTGCATCTACACTAGCTTTAAAGAGAGCATCCGCAACCTCATTTCGGGTTCCGACACAGGCACCCGAATCCAATAAATAATATTGATAAACACCGAGTAAAGTACAGATAATAGCCAGAACGAGATGTACCCTTCCTAAGCGTAATAAGTCTTTTTTATTATTAATCATATAATAAGTACAAAAGATTAAAGGAACATAGCCAATGAGGACTTTCAATCCTAACATACCTTGTGCCAATGGGATGCCATCTTTACATAATGCGCCTTTCCCTCCCTTTGGCAAACTCGAACAAACTGGCAAAGCAAATTGCATCATGCCGTTAACAACTAATAATGTTAGAGTTGCAGCGACAA
>NZ_JAYGHV010000291.1:0-23590 GCF_034932145.1 Spirulina sp. 06S082
TTAAACCTCTAGAGAAACGCATTTAGGAACGGTTAACATCTCATTAAATATTTTATCAAACGATCTAGTCCTTTCATAATTTGCGATTGAATAGAAGATAGAGATAGCAACTGTAGGACATGGCCATGAGAAAGCAAACTTCACAACTCACTCGCCTGATCTGGGATTTTTACCGAGAAAATCAAACGGAACTGCAAAAACTAAAATTATTAGGAAAATGTAAAGTTTTTAGAAGTTGGGGGGTTTTGCATATTCGCTGTGGGGATCGGAAAATTGCCGAGACTGTAATTTCCCTGCGATCGCTGATTGAAGAACCGATCGCCAAACTGCGTATTGCTCGAGAAATCCAAATATCCGTCAATAATACCCCCATTACTCTCTTACAAATTGGAAAACCATCCCCAAGAACAAAGGATAAAGAAATGAAGGAAAGATGAAGAAATCGGGAAAGAATAAAAGCAGAAAGCGAGAGTCCTTTCCCAACCAATTTATCGTTTATTGTCGATCAAGCCAGCCCCGCCGACTCGTAAAGACGGCGCAAAATAGCGAGGATTTTGCGACCATATTCAGCATCGGAAGACCAACGCCCCGATAGTTGTTCCACTAAGGGCGCAACGCCTCGGGTGACGAAGCGAAAACGGGGATCTACCGTCTCTTGGACGAGGGGTTCTAAACTTGCATAAGCCTTCAAATGTTGGATGTGGGCGCGAACCCCAATTTGGGCGCTGGGAAAAGTGGCGGTTCCGCTACCGCCAACGGCACCTAAATTGGCAAAATTATTTTGGGAGGATTTGACATCACCACCAAAGCGCAGGAAATTGGTGGTCAAACACATCTGCGTGAAGGCAATATCATAGTTGACTCCTTCAGTGGCGGCTTCTTCGCGATAGAGTTTGGGAAGATCGGGGAATTGATTGCTGGCGCTTTCGTTATTGGCTTTGAGGAACATGATTAACTGCACCTCTGAGGTATTACCGCGCCCCATAATGCGATCGATGGTACCCGGACAAATCTGGGTAATGGAACTTAACACGACGCTGCGAGTATCGTTGTCCCAACCGACGGTAATGGTAAACTCGCGTAATTCTGCGGCTTTAACGTACACAACCCCTTGATAGTCTACCAAGCGCAATTGGTTGACTTGACTCAATTCGATGCCGAGGCGATCGACAAGATCGATGGGAATAAAAGCATTATTATTGATGAGAATGCCCTGTTCGCCGTAAGTTTGCTTGTTAATGAGAATGCCGATGGAAGGATAGCGGTTGGTAGGCGTTTTCGTTCCCGATACTTCTCGACTCCAAGCCTCGATCCCATCTACAATTCCCAAAGCCATATCCCGACGGCGATTGATAATTAAAGAGCGATCCTCGGGACTGGTCATAAAACCCACTTCCAGCAAGAGGGAGGGAATAGAAATATCGCGACAAAAGCCCAAACGTCCTACTCCCGTGGCTGTATCGGGACGAGAACCGCGACTGGGAAGTTGTGGAAGGCGACGGATCAGGGACAGCAGAACGAGATCGCCGTGTTTTTTGCGTTCGTTGTTGCCGGAGATATAAAATGCAGTAGCCCCGCGTACATCCGGGTTGGGTGCAGCATCGGCGTGAATTTCGATCGCCACATCTTGAGATTTCGCCCGAGCGTTAATCCAAGCGATGGATTGGCTTAAACTGAGGGTATCGGGAACGGAAAAGACTTCTAAGCCTCGCGATCGCAGTTCTGGGACGATGACATCCCGCAGCAGGATCATTTGTTGTGCTTCGGTTGTCCCCCCCGCGATCGCTCCAGGGTCGTTGCGTCCTCCTTCTGTACCACCATGACCTGCGGAAACGAATATCCTACCCATAATTGTTCTTTTCCTAACGATCTCGACTAAATGATATTGGCAACTATGACGATAATTAAAATAAAGTCGCTTTAGTTACTCTACGATAATTTTTGCCGCAATTTGCGTCTTTTTCTGTCTTTTTTCACTTTTTATTTGATTTTGTTCCATGAATACGCCACGGTTACACTCGGACACCATTGAAACGGTTAAAGAACGTGCTGATATTGTCGATATTGTCTCGGAAAGGGTGGTCTTGCGAAGACGGGGAAAAGATTATTTAGGATTATGCCCTTTTCACGAGGAAAAAACCCCCAGTTTTAGTGTTAGTCCTGCCAAGCAAATGTACTATTGCTTTGGCTGCGGTGCGGGGGGAAATGCGGTTAAGTTCCTGATGGAAGCGGGTAAGCAGTCTTTTGCGGATGTGGTGTTGGGGTTGGCGCAACGCTATCAGGTTCCGGTGAAAACTCAAGACCCTGAAGAGTATCGGGAGTTTCAGCGCCAGTTAACGCTGAAGGAGCAATTGTATGAAATTTTGGCGGTGGCGGGGAGTTTTTATCAACACGCTTTACGACAACCTCAAGGGGAGGTGGCGTTAACTTATCTGCAAGAAAAGCGCTTATTTTCCGAGGGGACGATGCAAACCTTTGAGTTGGGGTATGCCCCGGCGGGGTGGGAAACCCTCTATCGGTATTTGGTGGAGGCGAAACGCTATTCGGTGTTGTTGGTGGAACAAGCGGGGTTAATTCGCAAGCGCAAAACGGGGGAAGGTTATTACGATTATTTTCGCGATCGCCTTATGATTCCCATTCACGATCTTCAGGGAAGAATCATTGGGTTTGGGAGTCGTACTTTGGGGAATGATGAGCCAAAATATCTCAATTCTCCAGAAACGGAGGTGTTTAGTAAGGGGAAAACTTTATTTGCGCTGGATAAGGCAAAATCGGCGATCGCCAAACAGGATCGGGTGGTGGTTGTGGAGGGTTATTTTGATGCGATCGCCCTTCATGCAGCCGGAATTGATTATGCGGTGGCGGCTTTGGGGACAGCGTTTTCTCAGGAACAATTGCGATCGCTTTCTCGCTATACGGAATCGAAACAAGTTATTTTTAATTTTGATGCCGATACAGCCGGAATGAAGGCAACCCAAAGAGCAATTGGAGAGATTGAAAAGTTAGTTTATTCGGGACAAGTACAGTTAAGAGTTTTAAATTTACCTGGAGGAAAAGATGCGGATGAATTCCTGAAATCGCGAGATGATGCCCTCGAGGTTTATCAGGAACAATTAGACAATGCACCTTTATGGTTAGATTGGCAAATTCAGCAATTGGTGCAAGGAGAAGATTTAAAGAAAGCCGATCGCTTTGAAAAGGTCTCTAAGGAGATGATTAAATTACTCGCTAAGATAGAAGATAGCAATCAGCGTACTCATTACGTTCAAAACTGTGCAGAAATCTTAAGTCAAGGAGATGGACGATTAACACCTGTTTATAATAAAAACCTCTCGGGAAAACTGGAAAGATTGCGAAAAAGTATTCAACGCAATAAAGGTAAACAAAATAAAAACAATTTTGATACTAAAGCAGAATCTATTACAATTCAACAACAATCAGAACAATATCTCCTCAAACAAGCAGAAGCATTGTTATTAATGATTTATTTGCATTGTTCGTCTTATCGCGAAATTATTATCAATGCTTTGGAAGAAAAAGACTTGATTTTTAGTTTACCACAGCATCGGTTTTTATGGCAAAAAATAATCGGAATTTATGCAGAAAATGAAAAGAATCTTATCGCAAATCTCCAAGACCTCAGTAGAGAATTCCCGGAACAAATCACAAAAATTGGACATTTATTTCATTTAACTGAAACTCAAGCCAACGATCTTATTTTGCGGGTTCCGATGTTAATTCATGCCGCGATCGCAGCATTGGAAAAAGTAACTTATGAGAAGAATCTCAACTACTGTTTGGCACGATGGAAAAATCTCGATCTTTCTACTGATTTGGAGGAAATGAAATACCTTTCTCAAGAAATACAAGAGACTAAACAAAAAATAGCTGAACTCGAAAAAGAGCGTTATTTCTCTATTTTCGATTTAATTGAATAGTTTTGATGAATTTTTTAGCACCTTCTTTATTATTACGAGCAATATAGTCGCGAATTGAACGTAAATCTGCACGAGCTTTCGGCGAAAGAGTATAATTTTTCGTATTTCGTCAGTCTAATTCCGCAAGTAATTCTGCAAATACTTCTTCACCATTAAGACCTTCACCGCGTTTTAATTCGGCTTTGCCTTCGGCGACTTTTTCTCGAACATCAGCTAACCAGCGTTCTCGATCGCGATCGCGTTCCTCTAACAATTGCAATGCTTCACTAATAATCTCATCTGCTGTCGTGTATTGTTGGCGATCGAGCTTTTCTTGAATTAATGCTTGTTGTTCCGGTTTGAGAGAAATTTTCATTAGTTGTTTCTCGTTATTTTTATAAGCAACTTTTACCCCATTATAAGCAATTTTCGCTAAAAAAGTTAATCCTCATGCTTTTTTGAAGCTCCCGTTAACCCTTCAGGTCTAACGGGAGAGAACGTCAAAGTTCGGAAAACCCGACTTACGGAAATGCAGCGATCGCCTTCAGTATAGAGAAAGAAGATATCCCGTCATTTAATTAAATCCCTTAAAAAAATGCGGGAACTCGATTCGGTGTGGTTTCTCCCCGAAGAGTTTTGTAATTGTTAACTTGGAGCAAAAAGAGGAAATGCCAAAAGTAGTTGGAATTGATGTAGGAACGACAAACTCTTGCGTTGCGGTAATGGAAGGGGGGAAACCCACCGTAATCGCTAATGCTGAAGGATTTAGAACTCCCCCCTCCGTCGTCGCTTACGCCAAAAATGGCGATCGCCTCGTGGGTCAAATCGCTAAACGTCAAGCGGTGATGAACACGGGCAATACCTTTTATTCCGTCAAACGTTTCATCGGCCGTAAATTTGATGAAGTAACCACAGAAACAACGGAAGTTGCCTATAAAGTCCTACGGGATGGTAATGCTAACGTTAAATTAGAATGCCCCGCCCTCAACAAGCAGTTTGCCCCCGAGGAAATTTCTGCCCAGGTTTTGCGGAAGCTGATCGAAGATGCCAGTAAGTATCTCGGCGAAACCGTTACGCAAGCCGTAATTACCGTACCTGCTTACTTTAATGATTCCCAGCGTCAAGCAACCAAAGACGCGGGTAAAATTGCGGGGGTAGAGGTACTGCGGATCATCAACGAACCCACGGCTGCAGCCCTCGCTTACGGTTTAGATAAGAAAAGCAATGAAACCATTCTCGTTTTTGACTTGGGAGGCGGTACATTTGACGTATCTATTCTCGAAGTTGGAGACGGGGTTTTTGAAGTTCTGGCCACTTCTGGGGACACTCACCTCGGGGGAGATGACTTCGATAAAAAGATCGTAGACTATCTCGCTGAAGAATTTAAGAAAGTTGAAGGAATTGACCTTCGCAAAGACAATCAAGCCTTACAGCGCCTTACAGAAGCCGCCGAAAAAGCTAAAATTGAACTGTCTAGCGTGACCCAATCGGAAATTAACCTTCCCTTCATCACCGCCACTCAGGATGGTCCAAAGCACCTCGATACAACCCTGACCCGCAGTAAATTTGAAGAACTTTGTTCCGATTTGATCGATCGCTGTCGCATTCCTGTTGAAAATGCTGTTCGCGATGCCAAATTAGATAAAAGTGCGATCGATGAAGTGGTCTTGGTGGGAGGTTCTACTCGCATTCCCGCGATCGCCGATGCAGTCAAACGGGTTTTAGATAAGGAACCCAACCAAAGCGTTAACCCCGATGAAGTCGTAGCTGTGGGTGCCGCCATCCAAGGGGGAGTTCTCGCCGGAGAAGTCAAAGATATTCTCTTATTGGACGTAACTCCTCTCTCCCTCGGGGTGGAAACCTTGGGGGGTGTTATGACCAAAATCATTCCCCGCAATACCACCATTCCCACCAAAAAATCGGAAGTCTTCTCCACAGCAGTTGACGGACAAACTAACGTTGAAATTCATGTCCTGCAAGGGGAACGGGAATTTTCCAAGGATAACAAGAGTTTAGGAACTTTCCGACTTGATGGCATTCCTCCGGCAGCCCGAGGGGTTCCTCAAATTGAAGTTACCTTCGATATCGATGCCAATGGTATTCTCAATGTCACGGCGAAAGACAAAGGCACCGGTAAAGAACAGTCCATCAGCATTACAGGGGCTTCTACCTTACCCAGCGATGAAGTCGATCGCATGGTCAAAGAAGCGGAAGTCAATGCCAGTGCTGACCAAGAACGTCGCGAACGCATCGATCGCAAAAACCAAGCTGATTCTCTCGTGTATCAAGCAGAAAAACAACTCACCGAATTAGGAGATAAAGTTCCGGCTGAGGACAAAACCAAAGCTGAAGGCTTAATCAAAACTCTGAAAGAAGCCGTTCAAAAAGAAGACGACGAGACGATCAAAACGGCAATGCCGGAATTGCAACAAGTGCTTTATAGCATTGGTAGCAGCGTTTACCAAGACGCAGCCGGTGCCGCAGGTGAAGCCCCTGGAGGCGAACCCCCTAGTGACTCTGCTGGTGCTTCTGCGACGGGTGGCGATGATGTCATCGATGCTGAATTCTCGGAAACGAAGGAATAAGGCGATCGCCTGAAATAATCTGAAACACCGTAGGGACGTTGCCTGCAACGTCCCTACAGAAAGGATCGGAAAACATCCCTACCCATAGATATCAACTCTTTAAGTGTAAAGATAAGCCTGTCGTAATTGCCAGTTCAAGTCGCGATTGATTTCACTTTGAACGCGATTTCCTCGCAAACAATGTTCTAACTTAATATCATCAACAAAGAACTTAACCTCGAGGGAACGACCCCCCAAAGCCACTTCATTGACCCAAACCTTCGGATCTTGCCACTCATTGCGAGAACTCTTGAAGTCTTCCCGCAACCACATCCGTAGAGTTTCAATAGCATCATCGAGGCGAGTTTCTTCCCCAGAAGGATTGTTAAGTTTGCGGAATAACTTATTGAGTTTGAGTTTGAGCAAACTAAGTTTTTGCTCCCATTCTTGCGGTAAAGTCTCCTTATCTTCGCGGATCAAATCAGGATCGTTTAGCCAAGACCCGTACCAAGCTCGAATTAAACCGATTAATTTATCTGAACCCATATCTTCTGCCATTTCTTCCAATCGTGCTTGTCGATTGCGTCGTCCCACTCGGTCGGCCTGCACCTCCAAGCCCACATTTGTGCAAATATCGACGAAATCTCCCTGAATAGAACGAATTTCATCTAAATCCAATCCTCCCTGTTCGAGAAGATTGATTTTTTGAGCGAGGAGATCGAAAGATTCCTCAATTTTGTTGAGTTGGATGTTGACTGCTTTTTCAGTCAGTAAACGCTTGCGTCCAGCTTCTCGCTTGCCCTCAACATTGTCTGTGGATTCCGAAAAACCGTAGAATTTATCGATATATTCAAGTTTGCGATCGATTTCTCCCAGAGTATCGGGATGAGCGAGAACGACGGCTTCCATTAAAACGATCGCCCGAGCGGGATCGACATCGGATTTGAGGGGAATATTCAGAGAATAATAATAGTGAGAAGTGGGACGACTGAGGTTGATAATAGATTGGCCTTCAAAATTCCCGTTCGGTAGATAGGTTTGACAGTGGGTATCAATGACATACATTTCCGTCACCCGCAAGCCGATTTTTTTGATCACGGCACGAGAACCATCGGGTAGGGCAATGACATCCCCAAAACGGAACGGTGTATCGATCAACAGCACTAAGCCACTGGTAAAATTGGAAAGAATATCTTTAAGGGCAAAACCCAAAATAAAAGAAATACCGCCGATCGCCACCCATAAACCGCTTAAGTCAACCCCTAAACGCTGAATTGTGACCAAACCCCCGATTAAATAGATGAGGAGTGGGAGTGTGTTTTCAAGGATGGGAATGAGGACATCATCCCACATGGCCTCGCTTTGTTCGGCGAACTTTTTCAGAGCATAAGCAACAACTTCTGTAAACAGTCGCGCGACCCAAAACGTTGCTGCAATGGCGATCCCCGCACTTAAGATATTTTGTATCCAAGGATAGGTTTTGAGAACTGCGAGTTGGGATAAGGCAATTTTCAGGCTGATGGCGATCGCGACAATAATCGAGGGCAAACGCGAAACATTCAAGGACACGAGAGGCAAATCGTTTTGCAAGCGACGAAACCAAAAGCGCAGGACAAAAAAGAAGAAAATGTAGAGAACGAATATAACCCCTGCCGCGATCGCCAAGTTTTGGAAGAGTGCATTCAATTCTTCCGGTGTGACTTGGACAGCTTGAGGGAGAGCTAGGCAAAAAAACATCTTAGGCTATTGTTTTTTAGAATTACTCCTGTTATTCTACAAATTTTTGTCCCCTTTGAATATACCTTTGAACACTACCTGCACAAAATCTTTATTTTTGTTTAGATAAGGCGATCGCCTGAAACACCTTAGAAAAACCTGCCCTTTCAAAAAAACAAAAGGACAGGTTCAGGAAAAGGTTAAAGATAGGTTTCGGAAAATGGTCTTTTAAGTGTAGAGATAAGCCTGTCTTAATTGCCAATTCAAGTCTCGATTAACTTCGCTTTGAATGCGATTGCCCCGCAAGCAATGTTCTAACTTAATATCGTCAACGAAGAACTTCACCTCCAAGACTCTGCCACTCAAATCGATTTCATTGACCCAAATTTTCGGATCTTGCCACTCATTACGAGAACTCTTGAATTCTTCTCGCAGCCAACTCCGTATAACTGCAATGGCATCGTCAAGACGAGTTTCTTCCCCGGAAGGATCGTTGAGTTTTCCAAACAATTTATTGAGTTTGCTTTTGAGTAAATTGAGTTTCTGTTCCCATTCTTGAGGCAAAATGTCCTTATCTTCTCGCATCAAATCGGGATCTTTTAACCATAACTCGTACCAGGTCCGAACAAGGGCAATCAGTTTATTGCCAGCCATCTCTCCTTGCATTTCTTCGAGATGTGCCTGTCTGCGTCGCCCGACTCGTTCAGCTTGAACTTCCAGACCAACGGTATCGCAAATTTCCAGAAAATCCCCCTGAATGGAACGAATTTCATTCAAATCTAATCCTCCCTCTTCGAGCATCCCAATTTTCTGAGAGAGGACCTCGAAAGATTTCTCAACTTTGGTGAGTTGAATATTGACCGCTTTTTCAGCAATCAAACGCTGTTGTCCGTTTTCTCGTTTCCGATCTGCATTAAATGTCGTTCCCGAAAAACCATAGTATTTGTGGAGACATTCGAGTTTGCGATCGATGTCCCCCAAGGTATCGGGGTGAGCCAGAACGACAGATTTCATTAACTCGATCGCTCGAGCGGGATCGACATCGGCTTTGAGGGGAATATTCAGGGTGTAGTAGTAGTGAAACGTGGGACGGCTCAGGTTGGTAAGCTGCCGTCCTTGTAACTGACCATTGGGAATATAAATATCGCAGTGGGTGTCGATAATATACATTTGTGTCACCCGTAAGCCGATCTTTTTAATAATGGCGCGAGAACCATCGGGTAGGGCGATGACATCTCCAAAACGAAAAGGCGTATCGATCAAAAGAACGATCCCACTGGTAAAGTTAGCGAGAATATCTTGGAGGGCAAAACCCAAAATAAAGGAAATCCCACCGATCGCCACCCATAAACCCGTTAAGTCAATTCCCAAACGTTGAATGGTAATCAAACCCCCCACCAAATAGATAATGACGGGGAGCATGGTTTCGAGGATGGGAACGAGAACATCATCCCACATGGCCTCGCTTTGTTCGGCGAACTTTTTCAGGGCGTAGATAATGACTTCGGTAAACAGCCTCGCTATCCAAAACGTTGCTGCAAGGGAGATTGCCGCGCTTAAAATATTTTGTATCCACGGATAGGTTTTGAGAACCTCGAGTTGAGATAAAGCAATTTTCAGGCTGACGGCGATCGCCACGATAACCGAGGGCAAGCGCGAGACATTTAAGGAAACAAGGGGTAAATCGTTTCGCAAGCGACGAAACCACAAGCGCAGGACAAAAAAGAAGAAAATGTAGAGAACGAATATAACCCCTGCCGCGATCGCCAAGTCTTGGAAGAGTGCATTCAGTTCTTCCGGGGTGACTTGTATGGCTTGAGGGAGAGTTAAGCGAAATACCATCTCGAGTTATTGTTTTTTTAGGATTACTTCCGCTATTCTACAAATTTTTGTCATCTCGTAAATATTTTTGGGAAATATTGAGTAAAATAATGCTAAGGTCTTGCAATTATTCTCAACATTTTCTTAACAAGAGTATTTTAATTAGGAGGTATAGCGCTCGTGTCTACAGACGTATTAGAGAAACCGGCAATTGGTCAAAAAACCGCAACAGTTCGTAAAACTGCTCCACGTTATCGCGTCTTGCTGCATAATGACGATTTTAATTCGATGGAACACGTCGTACAAACACTCATCACGACAATAGGAGGACTAACGCAGCCTCAAGCCGTTAGCATTATGATGGAAGCGCATAGCAATGGTATTGCCTTGGTCATTACCTGTGCGTTGGAACCGGCAGAATTCTATTGCGAAACGTTGAAAAATCACGGTTTGACCAGCACAATTGAACCAGATGAATAACGTTATTTTCTGTTTTTTGTAAAAACGCGATCGAGGAGCATCACTTTGAAATTAGTCCCTCTTTTTGTTATGAAACGCCCAGCATATCAACGGCTGGGTATTTTTGTTATTGCTCTGGCGATCGCTTGGCTTCCTTTCTTAATTCCCTTACATTTTCTCTTAAGTTACGATCCCAATTGGCGATCGATTGTAACCATGGGAATTCTCTATCTAGAATTTCTGATTTTATTGCGATTGTGGGGTCGAGAAGTTTGGGGGATTTCTGCTGTTTTTAATTATTATGGCTTAGTTTGGAATCGCAAGAATGGGACAGAATTTCTCAATAGTTTAGCAGTAGGCTTATGGTTAACTCTTGCTTTATTTGCGCTGATGGTAATTTTTGGCTGGGCATTTCTACAACCTTCTCGCCATCTTATCAAGGTTATTTTTGAAGGTTTATTGATGTCTTTAGCAGTAGGATTTGCTGAAGAGTTAGTATTTCGCGGCTGGTTTTTAGATGAATTAGAGCGGGATTATGGTCTACAGATTTCTCTCTGGACGAATGCTCTTATTTTTGCTGCTGTTCATTTTATCAAGCCTTTTGCAGAAATGATTCGCACTTTTCCACAATTTCCGGGATTAGTGTTGTTAGGATTAATTTTAGTTTGGAGCAAGCGCAAATTTAATAACCGTTTGGGAAGTTCGATTGGATTACACGCGGGCTTAGTTTGGGGCTATTATATTATTGTCGTGGGTGATTTAGTGAACTATAGCGATCGCGTTTCTCCGTGGATTACTGGAGTCGATCGCAATCCTTTAGCGGGATTGATGGGATTATGTTTTTTAGGAATTCTCGCGCTGTTTTTAAAGGTTATTCCCTTGAGAGAGGTGGGAAAAAGCTAATTTTATTGCTGGATAGTCTTTAATATATTTTTTGATTTTAAGATCGACATAACCATAGCAGAATATTCTGATTTGCGATCGCTCATCTTTTCTAACTGTTTTTTCATAAGTTGTTTTATCATTGGATTTGATTCTTTTTTATATCTTTCCACAACATTATTTAAGTCTTCTATTTTTTCGATTTTTCTGAAAATAAGAGATGTCCTTGTAGAATTATGAAGTTCTAGAATTTTTACACTGATTTCTGCTCTTGATTCACCACTTTTCCAACCAACGGTAGCCCCATAATGTTCGATTAGAGATTCCACGTCATCTTCATAAGGATCTAAAAATTCTTTTTCTTCTTGATAATAATCATTTTTTCTACGATTGCATTCAGTACAAGCAATTGTTAAATTGTGCCAAGTAAAATGTAGAGTTTTATTTTTAGAGGTTGGGATTTTATGCTCGATATCACCCGGAGTATTGTGTCCTATTTTACTCTCGCAATAAATACATTTATCACCAGTTTCTTGTTTTAAGGCTTCTTTTATTTCCTTATGGCGATATTTAGTTCGTTTATATTTATTATCAGAATCGGATAAATAATCTTGCAGCCATTGTTCTTTGTTTTTAGCTAAAATATCTGGTTCGTTTAATTTTTGCAAGTTTCTCATTCGTCTCGAATTTAATGAAAGTTGAACTCTGAAATCTGATCGGAAATTCCTAATTCTTCTAACAATGCAAATAAATGATTTGCTCTTTCTTCGGGTGTTTTTTCGTCAAGAGATTCGAGCAATTTTCGTACTCTCTCTTCTACCCAAACAGGTAAATTAGAAGGAACATCTAGAATTTCTCTGAGAATTTTATTCGGAGTTCCCGATAAATCTGCCTCTTCAATCTTAAGAGATTCAACGCGATTATTTTCATTATATATTAATCCATATACATTTGCTTCCGGCATTGAAGAAACAATAAAAGGACTATGGGTTGCAATAATGAACTTGTATTTTGGGAATGCTTTTGCTAGAGAAGGTAATAAGGTTCTTTGCATACTGGGATGTAGATGATTTTCAGGTTCATCTATTGTAACTGTACATTGTTCTTTATCCGCTCCATACATATGAATTTGCCATGCCATACCCAGTAAAGCATTAATACCTCCAGACATAGCATCTAAGGAAAAATCTCCCGATCGTGTTATGAGAACAACATCAGGCATTCTAATCTCTATTTTTTCAAAACCAATGCTTTCAGGCATTATTTTTCTTAAGATTTCCTGAAACTCTTCAAAGACTTTGAGATATTCTTGACTTGGTACAACAGCTTGATTACCATATCCAAATAATGCAAGAGAAATTAAGGATTGTTTTAAGATTAATCCTGGATTTCTCACATTGTTTGAATTGTATGAAGCGAACAAAAAACTTTGATACTCTTGATACTGTTGTTGGATCGTTTTCGGATTTGTAGGAATTTGAGCTACCTGTTGATAAGTAGCATTAGGTCGATGCGAAGGAATATGCAAACCTATAACATTTTGCAGATTCTGAAACGTTAGATTATATCTAGCATCTACAATTTCTTTAGTTTGTAAATTAGATTTCACACCATTGCTATATTCAATATAGCCAATTGGAATTACATTATTACTGTTTTTCGATTCTGGACTTTCAAACAATTTGAATATATCAGAGAAAATTTTCTTTCTCGTTTTCTTATTGATAAATGGAGTTGACACCAAATTCATATCCCAGCCAAAGTGTCTGTTCAATATATTTAAAATTGTTGTCTTCCCGCATCCATTTTGACCTGTTAAAACTGTAACCTGATTTCTCAAATCAAGATCGATAGAGTCAAATTGTCGCCAATTATTGAGATTGATTTTAGTAAATGTGTTCATCCGCTCATTAGATACAATAGTTTTAAATATGCTAATACTGTTTTCTATTATAGAGTGCGATCTTGAGAGAACAACTATCTTGACTCAATCCCATTCTACAACAAAATAGAGCGAGCATCTGCCCGCTCTATTTTAAATGATATTCAAGCGATCGCCAGTAAGCAAACCAGCAATTAAACTACTGCTTCTTCCTTCACTAACTTATCCCAACCCAAATCCTTGAGAGAATTGTTACGACGGAGAGGACGAGTGACCAATTCAAGAATGTCTCGTGCATTGGTGAAACCGTGCATTTGAGCAAAGGTAAATTCTACCGACCACTTAGTATTAATTCCTCGTGCTTCTAAAGGATTTGCATGAGCCATTCCTGTAATTACCAAATCCGGTTTTAAATCGTAAATACGCTGAATTTGGTTGTAATTGTCGGGTTTTTCTACAATTGTCGGTGCGGGAACTCCCATATCCTGACAGGTTTTTGCTAACAAGTCTAATTCGGCTTTTTGGTAACGCTTATCCATATAAGGAATGCCAATTTCAGGAACTGTCATTCCTGCACGAATGAGGAAACGTGCCAAAGAAACTTCCAGTAAATTGTCTCCCATAAAGAAAACAGATTTACCGCGAATGAGTTGGAGATAGTCTTCCATACTCGCCCAAATTGCAGCTTCTCGTTCTTCTAATCCTTGCGGTTCGATACCAAATACCGAGCAAATCTTCTCGATCCAAGCGCGAGTTCCATCGGGACCGATCGGGAAGGGTGCGCCAATTAATTTGCATTTACGACGACGCATTAATGTTGTTGCGGTGCGAGAAAGGAAGGGATTAACTCCAGCAACATAGTAGCCTTCTTCGATGACGGGTAATTCTGTGTAACGCTTGGCTGGCAACCATCCTGAGACATTGATTCCTTGCTTTTTCAGTTCTAGAGACAGGTTGGTAACAACGGGATCGGGAAGAGAACCAAATAAGACTAAAGGAGGATGGGCTTTATGTGCTGATTCTTCTGCGGTTACGTCTTCCGTTTTGCGCCCAAAATTGAGGAGTTTTTGGATGGCATTGCGATCGCCTTTTTCTTCTTCTTTTACCTGTGCTTCTTGGGGACATCGGTGTGCCATTGCAGCAAGGACGGTATCTTCCCCTTGAGTAAAAGCGTAATCTAATCCATTGGCACGTGCAACTACGATAGGAATGCCGATTTCTGCTTCTAACTTGGGTGCCAATCCTTCCAAGTCCATTTTAATGATTTCTGTGGTACAAGTCCCGATCCAAACGATGACACTAGGATTGCGATCGCGCTTAATTTGATCGCACAATCTTTTCAGTTCTTCATAATCATTTAATTGAGCAGAAATGTCCCCTTCTTCCAATTCTGCCATTGCATAGCGAGGTTCGGCAAAAATCATTACTCCCATTGCATTTTGTAGGAAGTAACCGCAAGTTTTTGTGCCGATTACCAAAAAGAAACTATCTTCAATTTTTTGGTATAACCAGGCAACGCAGCTAATGGGACAAAATGTATGATAATTTCCCGTTTCGCACTCAAAATTTAGTGCTGGGGCTTCTTGTTGTGCAGCAGTCATGTTTTAATTCTCCTCTGAATAACAAACAATACATAATCAGAAATTATCAATTATCAATTCTGCCTTGTTCATTGATAATTGATAATTGTTTCATTGACTTAGACCATCATTAAATCAAGTTCTTCTTTCTCAATTTTGGGTGCTTCAGGGGGGTTGAGATAGAAGTCAGATAACAAGGAGAATAAGTCCCGATCTTGTGCATCGTTGGGTACAACTCCTTCCGGTAAAGCCAAAACTTGGTCAGCTATATTCAAATAGTAATCGCAGACATAGTTTAACGAGGGATCGCTTTCTGCCATTTCAAACAGTGTCTTACCTTTAACTCGAGAAACCCGAATATCTTCAATTAAGGGTAAAACTTCCAAGACGGGCATGGGAACTGCTTCAATATACTTATCGATCAAATCTCGTTTTGATGTCCGGTTGCCAATTAAACCCGCTAATCGTAGAGGATGAGTCCGTGCTTTTTCTCGTACTGATGCTGCGATACGATTGGCAGCAAATAAGGCATCAAAGCCATTATCGGTGACAATCATACAATAATCGGAATAGTTCAAAGGTGCGGCAAATCCACCACAAACTACGTCTCCGAGGACATCAAAGAGGATGACATCATATTCGTCAAAAGCGTTAAGTTCTTTCAGTAATTTTACGGTTTCTCCCACCACGTATCCACCACAACCCGCACCAGCAGGAGGACCACCCGCTTCTACACAGTGTACGCCGCCATAGCCCTTATAGATGACATCTTCCGGCCAAATGTCTTCATAATGAAAATCTTTTTCTTGTAGGGTGTCGATAATGGTGGGAATCAAAAATCCCGTTAGGGTGAAGGTACTGTCATGCTTGGGATCGCAGCCAATTTGCAGGACTTTTTTGCCGCGTTTTGCCAAAGCAACGGAGATGTTGCAACTGGTTGTAGATTTGCCAATTCCGCCTTTTCCGTAAACCGAAAGTTTCATTTCTCTCTATCTCCTCTTTTTATAACGGTCGTAGACTGTGGGTGATTTCGTTACTCTGCATTATGACGAAAGCGATCGCTCTTGAAAAGCACGCCCGAAAATGAAAAGCGCAGTAAACACAAACTAAAATTAGCTGAGTTACGGTAACTTTCTCTAAAACCATAGATTTTCTTCAAAATCAGCAAAAAATCAGCAAAAATAGAGTTTATGATTACTTTTACTAAAAATAGTTACAATAGACAAAAAAATTAAAATCCCCAAAATGTACCCTAGAATCGATACTCTTGGGGGAGAAGGGCTGAAATATATCGGGTTTGCGAAGTTGTTGCGATCGCAAACCTCAGCCAACGTAAAGAATACTTACATTTTCCCAAATCCTCTAGAATGCGAGACAATAGGAGCAGTCCCAATATCCTGCAAAGCCTAACCGTGCATCGCTATCAACTATCCACTATCAACTATCAACTATCAACTATCCACTATCACATGGCTTTCCCTCCCCAATCAGAAACCATCATTAGCAACCTCTTTTTTATGGTTGTAGGACTTGCCATCCTCGTTTATATCTTGCGAGGAACAGGTATACTCTCGTTTATACCAGGAGGGGCGATCTGGTTTTTGATTTTGTTGGCGATCGCCACAGGAATCCTCTTTTTTGTTGAGAAAAGTCGGCGTTTTTGATTGGGGCGATCGCGAATAGAGTCGCTTTTAGGCTAGAATTCAAGTCAACGAGAGGAGACATGACGATGCAAAAATACGAATGCGGCACTTGTGGCTATATCTACGATCCTGAAGAAGGGGATCCCGATGGTGGAATTGCACCGGGGACAGCCTTTAAGGATATTCCTGATGATTGGGTTTGTCCTGTTTGCGGAGTCGGGAAGGAAGAGTTTGAACCCGTTGAATAAATGTTGTAGGATTTCGCAACTAGAGAGCGAGACGCTCCCACTACTGTATTCTCTTGTTATGGCAGTGCTGGTATCTTGCCCGTTAATGCGTAGATCCTAATGTTGTAAATTTTTATGACATAATTGTAGAAAAGACTATCTGTAATGCTTGAGATAGTCTTTCTTTGTTGCTTGTAGAAGGGTTGCTGACAACATCTCTACTCAAATTGACAAACTTATCATTAAAATTTGTGTTTTTATGAATGCTGCTGTTTTAATCGAAGGTCTGAAGAAAAACTATGGAGATGTTGAAGCGGTAAAAAATATCTCCTTTAAAATAGAAAAGGGAAATATATTTGGATTGCTTGGACCCAATGGTTCTGGAAAAACCACCACCATTCGCTGTTTATGTACCCTATCTAAGCCAGATGAGGGAAAAATTGAAGTTTGCGGGGTTTCGGCGATCGCCAGTCCCAAACAAGCGAGAAAGCGTCTCGGTTATGTGGCACAAGAGGTCGCACTAGATAAAGTTCTCACAGGACGAGAATTATTACAATTGCAAGCAGCATTGTATCATCTTCCCAATAAAGCCGCCAAAGAGCGTATTAACCAACTCTTAGATCTTTTAGGTTTACAAGAGTATGCAGATAAGAAAACGGGAACCTATTCCGGAGGGTTGCGAAAGCGATTAGATTTAGCAGCAGGTTTACTACATCAACCCGATGTTTTAGTCTTAGATGAACCGACAGTGGGATTAGATATTGAAAGTCGTTTTGTAGTGTGGGATTTCTTGCGAAAATTGCGGGAAGCAGGGACAACAGTATTGATTACCAGTCATTATTTAGAAGAAGTTGACGCACTTGCCGATCGCCTTGCTATTATCGATCGCGGTGTAGTTTTAGCAGAAGGAAGTCCTTCTGAATTAAAAGATAAAATTGGTGGCGATCGGGTGACATTAAGAATTCGCGAGTTTTCCCCGCAAGAAGAAGCGGAAAAAGCAAAGACACAATTACTAACCCTGCCTTTTGTTGAAGAAGCCATTATTAACGAAGCACAGGGAAACTCCCTCAATTTAGTTGTACAACGAGAAAGCAATCCGTTAACACAAATTGAAAAATCCCTATCTGAAATTGGCTTACCGACCTTTAGCATGGCACAGTCTCGACCGAGTTTGGATGATGTTTATCTGGCTGCAACGGGACGCACTTTAATGGATGCAGAATTAGCAGCAGCAGGGATGCGAGATTTGAAGAAAGAGAAGAAACAACAGATGAAATGATTTTCAGAGAAATAGCGCAGGAGAAACATGAAAGCGATCGCCTAAAGCCTTTGCTTGATTTTTGCTAATACCTCTTTTGTTATTAATCACTTCAGAAGCAATGCCTTTAGAGCCAAAAATATCAAGCAAATCTTTTTGTTTAAGCTCGTGAGCGTCCATGAGTTCCTTAAGGATATCATTAGGAGTCGCTTTTTGAGGAGGATTATAATGCTTTTTTTCATAATCCTCAATGAGAATTGCCAATAATTCAAGCAGATTTCCTTGTTCTTCTGTTAAGTCTTTTTCAATAGACATAAGTTCATCTACATGAGCCAAAAAACACTCTTTCTCAGCTTGAGAATGAATAGGTTTTGGTTTTACTTTGACTAAAAGGTTAGAGTAGGTCGCTTGAGTCATATTAGGTTTGTATTGTTTGTGTGTGTTCATAAGTTATCAGAACTATCCAATTAATTGAGATAGTAACAGCATTTTTGGAAACTATTTAAAAATTAGACAGTTCTGTTAGATCGCTCAATCAAGAGGTGTCAAAATAAGATATGTTGAAAATATTTTGATTCGATTTTCTATGAGTCCTTTCCATTTTAATATACACCAATTTCGACATATTTTTCCACTATTTCAGGAATTTTTCCATTTCCCTTCATCATATTCTTGATGTGTTAAAACATCATCAATCTTGATGATTCCAAGTTTGTAACTTATTTTAGTTATTAATCTGTATTTATTTCCTCCTATATTAAATATTGTCTTCCCCTCAACAAAATCAGTTGTTTTACTAAGCGTTGTCTTTATATCCATTAAATGTCCCCACTTAGCATCCCGTGCTATTTGCAGCCAAGTATCAAGTGGTTTACTGGCATCTGGATATTTTATACCAAACTTTGTCAACAATTCGATGTTAATCACTTTCATTAACTCTCCTCGACTATTGGTTTTTGTGGTTTTTAGTTCTCAAAACGAGAACATTATCAATATAGCTCTCGATCGCTAAGACTGTCAAGGCCAATCGGGAAAAATACTGATCGCGTTTCTCGCGATTAGTTTGACAGATTGCGTATCATTGCTGACAAGGGCTATAATTGAGCCGATCGCCAAAGAAGAATTACAGAAGTTGTCTTTCGCATACACTAAAAACCTTCTTCTAAAATCTCTACAATTCCCTTTTGACCATCTAATCGCACAAGCTGACCATCCCGTAAATACTGCATAGCATTATGCACATCCATTACTGCGGGAATGCCGTATTCTCGAGCTAAAATTGCCCCATGAGATAAATTTCCTCCTACCTCAGCAATAATTCCCTTAGCGCGGGAAAGTAAGGGAGACCAACCTGCATCTGTATAGGGGACAACAAGAATAGTTTCCCGATCGATTTCTCCACCTTCTCCAAGCGATCGCGCAATCTTAATTCTTCCTTCTACAATACCAGAACTTGCAGGAATTCCGGTTAGCTTTTGTTTGGGAGGCAAAGTTGATAAAATCGGTAAATCTCCTGCTGTTGTTTTGCCATAGACTACATAGGGAACATGGGAGAGTTTTTTGTCTTTATTCCAGCGCGATCGCCTCTGACGAACCAAATCGGGAAAACGCGATCGCAATTCGAGATCTTCTTCTTCCAAAACCGCACGAATTTCCTCAAATTCAATCAAGAAAATATCTCCTTCTTCCTGCAAAACTCCCGCTTCTAGCCAGCGCTTTTCCAAAACCAAAAATGTCCAGCGTAATTCAGCCAATAATCGAGAATAAACTTCTGTAACTTGCCCTTTTAAGTTTAAGCGTTTTTGGATGATACGCGCCCTCAAACCTTGAATCTTATTGTGCTGAAAACTACCTTCTGCTTGTATGCGATCGCGATCGCTAAAGATATACTGTGCAAACAATTCTCGCATGGGACGCGGATTTTCTTGCCAGCGCGGGACAGAAATATCTGTTGCAACTTGACTTAAATAACCATAACGTGCTAACCATTCTTGAAATTGTTCCAGGATATTCTCGCAATCGGGAGTTTCGGCAAAATAAGCAAATAGAGAAGGACAACTATCAAAATTCAAACGAGAAATAGGCAGTAAATTGCGCGTTTTTCCCGCTAACTTTGCCAGCGATCGCAGAGATTCAATCTCCGGCAATTGCGAGTTATCTAAATATTGTTCGGGAACTTTAAAAATAGCTTGACGAATTGCCAAACTTAATGGCGCTAAAATACTGTAATAAGTTGCCCGTTCGAGGGTCGAGAGAATCAAGTCAGAACGAGCCAGTAACTCTTCTTCGTTTAAAGACTCTGGGGGGGATTTAAGAGGGCTGAGTGCAGGGGCAAACCATTTTTGATAATCGCGATCGAAATCCGTATTTAAAGACCGTTCGCGTCCCCATAAACGGAAAAGACCGGGAATATTTTTTAAAGTAGAAAGTAAAGGAGGTTTAGAAAATTTTGCTCCTCGAGTTAGAAATTCCAAACTTTCCGGTGGTAAACCCATGCGGCGAAAAATTTGCCCCAATAAAGTTGCATTAAAATAAGCGTGAGAATAGTGCAGTGTTGCTGTTTCTGCAAAGTCTAAATCGCGATCGCCCTCTCCCAAGACTATCTTAAAAATATCCCCCCAAACCCCACAAGTTAAAGGGCGATTAATCGACCACGTTAGGGGAGGAATCGCACCTGGAATGACCTCTGCGGCTATTTTTCGCGTCCATAAAGGAATAAGTGTCGTAATGGGGCGAACTTGCAACACCCACAATGTTTCCCCGTCATAGGTCCATTCCAGATCTTGAGGAATACCGTGGAAACGGTTCTCCAATTCTCGAACAATTTGCGCCACCTCTTGAATGAGACCTGAAGGAATGTTTCCTTTTCCTTCAATAATAATTTGTGAGGGATTAGCTTCAGATCCTGGCGATCGCACTTCTAAATAAACGCGATATTGTTCTGGGGTTGCTTGTCCGGAAACTACCTGCGCCGCCCCGCCAGGTAAGGCTTCTACCATTACCGCTTCGCTGGAAGAATCCATCGGATCGCGACTGAAGGCCACCCCAGAAAATACACCCTGGATTTGTTGCTGGACAATAACTGCAAGGGATATCTCCGACTGGTGGCGATCGCGCCGATAGTGAAGGGCGGCGGGGTTATTATACGCCGTCTGACACTGAATAATCGCGGCTTGCAGGGCGACTGAATCGGTAATATTGCCAATAGTGAGATATTGTCCCGCCGCCGAAGCCGTTTCCGAGTCCTCACCAATGGCCGAAGAACGAACAATAAAAGGATTTTGTGGGGAAGGGGAAACCGAAAGAATTAAAGGTTGCGGATCGTCTCCCGCCGGAAGAACCCAACCCTCGGGAACGTTGTATTCCCAGCGTTTGAGGAGAGAGAGATTGGCCGCTTTACTGCCAACTTTAAGGGGATCGAGGCGATCGTTCAGCGTTAACAAGGCATTATCTCCTCGGAAAAAACGAAACATTTTTTGAGAATCACTTTTAGCTTTTGCGGCGGGTAATTCCAGATCGTCGGGAACTTTTTGATAAATCCAAGCCAATAAAACGGCAAGGGCGATCGCGGCTAAAATATAATCGGAATCATGGGGACGGCGTAAAGTGAGAATTAAGGCTAAAACGCCCAATCCCACCAAACGCCCGGTAGCGCGATCGCGAAAAATTGTAAAACTCGTACTACCAATTAAAATAATGAAGATGGCAGCGATGGGATCGTGAAAAATAATACCCCAAAAGGCATTTGTGGTTCCAGGTCCTTTTCCCATCCAATAGCGTCCCATAATTAAGGCAATCAGGGCGATCAATTGCCATGTGGGTTGGAGGGGGAAAAAATAGCGGGCGATCGCTACAGCAGAAATGCCTTTTAATGCTTCTGAAAGCGCCGAGAGAATGCCTGCGACGGTCCCTCCATGATAAAAGGCGGCGGAAACAGAAACATTTCCCGTGCCGATCTTAGCTAGTTTTTTCCCCGTCAACCCAAAAGTTATCCAATCAATGAGGGGAAGTCCTCCCAAAAGCGGACAGAAAATAAAAATCGCCGCCGATCCCAAAAAAATATCCATATTTATAGGGTTAATTATCCATTATCCATTATCAATATTAAATAGGTTGAAAAATACAACGATCGCGCCCGGTTTGCTTGGCTTCATAGAGGGCGCGATCGGCTGCTTGAATGAGAGTTTGTGGCGTATCTCCCTCTTTGGGAATCATACTTATCCCTCCCAGACTGAGGGTAACGCGATCGCTAACTTGAGAACGATGATGAGGAATCTGCAAATCCCTAATATTGTTACAGATAGTTTCCGCAATTTTCACCGCAGCATTTCTTTCGCAATTGGGCAGAATAATACCAAATTCCTCACCCCCATATCGTGCCACTAAATCCCCACTCCCTTTGACACTGTTTTGCAAGGTTGTCGCAACTTGAACCAAACAATGATCCCCAGATAAATGACCGTAATAATCATTGTAGGGTTTAAAAAAATCAACATCTGCGAGTAAGAGGGATAAAGGTAACTGCGATCGCATGGATTGTTGTAGCGTTTGCAATAAGTAATTATCAAAGCCACGACGGTTGGCAATTCCCGTCAGACCATCTAACGCCGCCAGACGTTGCAGTTCTAAGTTTGCAACCTCCAGTTTTTGGCTGGATTCTTGTAAGAGTTGGGTTGTCAGTTGTAAAATCTGCGTTTGGGCGACGAGGAGTTGATGAAAGTCGAGGAGGCGATAATCTTGAGGTGCGAGAATGACAACGATGGGTTCTGTCATTAGCTCTGGCGATCGCTGTAAGGAATAGCGTGCTGCTTCTACAATAGAGGTATTACCATCCAATTGCATAATATCGACTCGCAAGAATTCGTATAAATTTTGAATCGAGCGACCGGAAAATAATTCTAAACTATAGGGACGGCTCATGTACTTCCAGAATCGCTCTCGAGAGATCATGCCTGCAAACTCCCCCGCTATTGTTAAAATAACCCCAGGACGAAGGGGAAATTGTTGAAATTCTTTGAGAACTTCAACACTAGGACAAGAAAGTTCAACCTCGAATCGATCCAGAAATAATTCCCTTATCGTGGATGCGAGGGTGAGGCCTAAAGGAGGCTTCTTCGATATTGACGACAATAAAAGGTGTTCAAATACCACAATTTATAAGGGGTTTCAAAAAATTAAACAGTTTTTTCTTTTCCCAACAATTAATTAATTGGGGAAAAATACAAAATCAAGGCACACTTATTTTATCGAAAACTTTGCGAATCTACCGAAGAATTCAGAGTTAATGCGATCGCGAGGCAATAATGGGGTATAGAATGAGAAGGCGCGATCGCTATCTCCTAATTTGCGATGAAAAAATATTTTCTCTTCCTAATTTCCTTCCTACTTGTTTTCTCACCTATAGCGGGGATAGCTCAACCACCAAACCGCCCTGTTCTTCGTATTGGCAGTCAGGGAGAGGCAGTTCGGGAGTTACAAGCTGCTTTACAGTTATTGGGTTTTTATACGGGAGATGTAGACGGACTGTATTCTGAAAGCACAGTGATTGCAGTTTCCCGCTTCCAAGAAGCTGCACAGTTGTCAATCGATGGCATTATGGGTGCAGAAACATGGAATCAACTCTTTCCCCCTCCTCCCACAC
>NZ_JAYGHV010000292.1:0-22528 GCF_034932145.1 Spirulina sp. 06S082
CAGGAACAGTTTTCTTGCCTCTTTTTTAAACGATCTTGCATATAATGGGCTATAACTTTATCAGACCGTAGAGCAAACACAAAGTTATAAGGATATGAGTACGATATCGGGTCATAAAATTATTGCCAGAATTTACGACAGTGCGAACTCCTTGGTTTATCGTGCAAAATCTGACACAGACGATCGCACCGTCATCCTCAAGGTTCTCAAACAAGACTATCCGAATCCTTCCGAACTGACGCGATATAAGCAAGAATATGAGATCACTAGCTCTCTTGATATTAAGGGTGCGATCTCTGCCTACGCTCTCCTTCCTTATGAAAATACACTTGCCATTGTTCTAGAAGATTTTGGCGGTCAATCTCTCGATCTATTGTTGCAATCTCGTGGTTTTACACTTTTAGAATTTCTTCAGATTGCTATTCAAATTGCCGAAACCCTCGAAGAAATTCATAGGAACAGTATTATTCACAAGGATATTAATCCGGCTAATATTCTTGTGAATTCCGAAACTGGGCAAGTCAAGATTATTGACTTTGGTATTTCCACTCTCTTTGCCCAAGAAAATCCCTTCATTAAAAATCCCAATGTTTTAGAAGGAACATTGGCATATATGGCTCCTGAACAAACAGGGAGAATGAATCGATCTCTCGATTACAGAGCGGATTTTTATTCTCTGGGAGCAACTTTTTACAAAATACTCACTCGACAACTACTCTTTGATACCCGAGATGCCCTAGAATTGGTTCATTGCCATATCGCCCGAGACCCCATCCCTCCTCATAAAATTGAGCCAGAAATTCCCACAACGCTCTCTCAAATCGTGATGAAGTTGCTAGCTAAAACAGCAGAAGAGCGCTATCAAAGTGCTTTAGGGTTGAAAGCTGATTTAGAAGAATGTCGCCTCCAGTTAGAGCAAACTGGAAAAATCGCTGAATTTCCCCTTGCTCGCTACGATCTCGTCGAGGAATTACAAATCCCACAAAAGCTCTACGGTCGAGAGTCAGAAATAGAACAATTACTCTCGATATTTCGCAGAGTTACCCAATCTGATGAAATAGAAATAGCTACCACTCAAAATCGCGTTGAAATGATGTTAGTAGGAGGGTATTCTGGTATTGGAAAAACAGCACTGATTCAGGAACTTTACAAACCCCTCTCTCAACAACGCGGCTATTTTATTGCGGGAAAATTCGACCAATTTCAGCGCAATATTCCTTATTCTGCCATTGTTTCTGCCCTTCAATCCCTCGTGCGACAGTTGTTGACAGAAAGCGAAGCTCAATTAAATCAGTGGCGAGAAAAACTAAAAATAGCTTTGGGAATTAACGGACAAGTTATTGTTGATATAATACCCGAAATCGAACAAATTATCGGTTCTCAACATTCCATTCAATCTCTAGAACCTAAACAAGCTCAAAATCGCTTCAATCAAGTTTTTCAGAATTTCATCCGAGTATTTTGCCAGCGATCGCATCCTTTAGTCATCTTTTTGGACGATCTGCAATGGGCAGATTTTGGTACGCTAAGACTGATAGAGTTAATTATGAGCGATCGCCAAATCGAATCTTTATTTTTGCTGGGTGCCTATCGAGATAATGAAGTTGATGCCAATCATCCAACAATAGTAGCGATCGATCGCTTAAGGGAAAAAGGCGCGATCGTTAACCAGATTCTCTTAACACCACTAGGATCGGATGATATTACTCAACTCCTTGTAGAAACGCTACATCGCGATCGTGAAAGCGTTGCCTCTCTAACAGAGTCGATCTTACAAAAAACTTCAGGAAATCCTTTTTTCATTAATGAATTTCTAAAGACAATCGATCAAGAAAATCTCTTAACTTTCAATCGCGATCGCCGATATTGGGAATGGAATATATCTCAAATCCAAGCCTTAGATATTACCGATAATGTTGTTGATTTGATGCTTGGAAAGTTGAGAAAATTGCCAGAGGAAACACAGAAAGTATTGCGCTTAGGGTCTTGTATTGGCAATCATTTTGATCTCAATACTCTCTCAATTGTTTATGAAAAATCTCCTGCGGAAACTTTTTCAGATATTTTACCAGCCATACAACAAGGTTTAGTTCAACCGATTTCAGAGCTAGAAATAAACTTAAAAGAACTGATTGAATCGGCTTTGGTGATTCAAAATTATAAGTTTCGGCACGATCGCATCCAACAGGCAGCTTATACTCTCATAGATAGCGATTCTGGGAAAATTATTCACCTTCAGATTGGTCGATTATTACTTACAAACTTTGATGGTGATGAACAGCAAGAGAAAATTTTTACTCTCATAGATCATTTGAACAAAGGGTTTGAATTTATTAAAGATAAAAACGAGAAAATAAAAGTTTTAAAAATTAATTTAGATGCAGGCAAAAAAGCAAAAGAATCCATTGCTTATACCTCTGCAAAAGATTATATTCGGATCGTCCGAAATAAATTTCCTGGGGATATTTGGCAAGAAGATTATGAAATGGCACTCGATCTTTATAAAGAACTTGCAGAAATTGAGTATCTTAATGGAAATTTTCAAGAATCTCAAGTATTACTTCAATTATCTATCGAGCGAGTAAAGAATCCTCTCGACAGTGCAGAGTTTTATTATCAAAAAATTGTTCAATCTACATTACAAGGAAATGTAAAAGAAGCTATCGAATTAGGACGAGCTTCCCTTCAATTACTCGGTAGTGATTTACCAACAGAAAATTTCCAAACTGCATTTGAACAAGAATTAGTTGAATATCGTAGAAATCTAGGGGATTCCTCCATCTCAGCATTATACAATAATTCTGAGATGGAGCTATTAAAATACAGAGCAATTTTCAAAATATTGTCTCGCATTTTCCCTGCAGCTTGGATATTAGATCCAATATTAATGTATGTTGTTGGTAGCAAGATGGTAAACCTTAACATTAAATATGGGCATATACCTATGTCTCCAATGGCCTATACTTTCTTTGGTGTTATTAATACTCATGCTCTTAAAGAATATCGAACAGGCTATGAGTTTGGCTCTCTTAGTATGAAGTTGTCCGATAAGTATAATAATTTAGCTTCTAAAGGAGTAGCCTGTCAGCTTCATGGAAATATGACTATGCCTTGGTTGACCCATATTAAATTCTCTGAAAAAATTAGTGATGAGGGAATTAATGCAAGTTTACAAGTTGGTGATTTACAGGTTTTAGGTTATACTTTAACCTATAAATTATATAGTCTTATCTATCAAGGAAAAAATCTAGAAATACTACTAAAAGAAGTTGATAGAGGTATTGATTTTGGTAAAGAAACTCAAAATCAATGGACAATTAGTTGTATATCAGCAGCTAAAATAATTCTCAAAAATTTAATTGGTGAAAGCCGAGAGAAATTTTGTTTTGACCTAGCCGAACTATCTGAATCTAGTTATTTGAGTAATTGCGAACAAACTCAAATAATGGCTGCACTATGTTTTTATCAGATTCTGAAAGCTCAATCTCTGTATTTGTACGGATCGTTCGTACAATTAGCTTTATTAGAACAATCAGCCAAGTTATTTGACTACATTCCAGCTACAATATCCATTGCCAAACACAACTTTTATTACTCCTTAACCCTCATTGCTCATTATCCCGAAGCATCACCAGAAGAACAAAAAGAATACTGGCAGCAAATCGAAACCAACCAAAAACAAATGAAAGAGTGGAGCGATCGCTGCGAAGCAAACTTCCTCCATAAATATCTCCTCGTCGCCGCAGAAATGGCTCGTATTTCTGGAGAATGGCAAGAAGCAATGGAACTCTACGATCGCGCCATTGAATCTGCAAAAGAACACGAATTCATTCAAAATGAAGCATTAGGCAACGAACTCGCCGCCAAATTTTGGCTGGCGCGAGGAAAAGAAGACTTTGCCAAACTCTATATGAGAAAAGCTCGTCAAGGCTATCAAATCTGGGGTGCAAAACGTAAAGTCGAAGACTTAGAAGAAAAGTATCCTCAATGGTTTACCTCGAACTCCTCCGAGTCGGTTGATGTTACGAGAACATCCATTACAACTACCTCCGGGCGATCTGCTAAATCTCTAGATATTGAAACCGTCATTAGAGCCTCAGAAACTCTCTCTAAAGAAATCGTCCTCAAAAACTTACTCGCCAACTTAATGAAAATTGCCATTGCTAATGCAGGGGCGCAAAAAGGGTTTTTAATTCTAGAACACGATGAAAAATGGTTCATTGAGGCTGAAGGAAATATTAATGAGAACGAGACAAAAGTATTACAATCTATTCCCATCGAAACCGAAGAACAAACAACAAACCCTCTACTTTCCTCAGCCATTGTCAATTATGTGGCTCGCCTTGAAGAGAACGTCATTTTAGATGATGCTTGCCAGAAGGGAGACTTTACCAACGACCCCTATATCATCTCTACCCAAGCCAAATCCATCCTCTGCACCCCTCTTATTCACCAAAGTCACGTTAGCGGTATTCTCTACCTCGAAAATAATCTGACAACGAATGCTTTTACAAGCGATCGCGTAGAACTCCTACAAACTCTTTCCGCACAAGCCGCAATTTCCATCGAAAATGCCCGTCTTTACGATCGCCTCGAAGAATATAATCGCACCCTAGAACAAAAAGTCGAAGATCGTACCGTCGAACTCTCCCAAACTGTCGAAGTTCTGAAACAGACTCAAGCGGAACTCAAACTCGAAAACGACCTCCTCAAAAGCGACGAACAAGCCGAAACCTTCGATTATCAAATCGGGGGTAGTTTGAACGTTGATGCCCCCACCTACGTCGTTCGTTCCGCAGATCGCCACATTTACAAAGCCATGCGGTCTGGTGAATTCTGCTACACTTTCAACGCCAGGCAGATGGGTAAATCTAGCCTGATGGTGCGTCTCCTCAAACGCCTCCAAAACGAAGGCTATCGCTGCATTGCCCTCGATCTGACCCGTATCGGCAGCGAAAATACCACCCCCGACCAATGGTATAAAGGACTGGCTACGGAACTGTGGCGGAGTTTTCGCTTACTCAAGAAAGTTAAATTGAAAGCCTGGTGGAGCGATCGCGTCGATATTCCCGCCCCCCAGCGACTGATGCAATTCATCGAAGAAGTTCTCTTGGTGGAGGTCAAAGATGAAGAGAATGAACCTGCCAAATTGATTATCTTTTTAGATGAAATCGATTGCGTTTTGGGGTTAAGTTTCCCGGTGAATGACTTTTTTGCTTTAGTTCGTTCTTGCTACAACCAACGGGCGATCGACCCTAATTATCAGCGTTTAACTTTTGCTCTTTTTGGAGCCGCAACGCCCTCCAACTTGATTAGCGATCCTCAGAGAACTCCTTTTAATATCGGTCGTCCCATTCACCTAGAGGGCTTTAAGGTGAATGAAGCGCAACCGCTTCTTTATGGATTATCCGATAAAGTTAATAGTCCTCAAACGATGTTAAAAGAAATTATTAATTGGACTGGAGGACAGCCTTTCTTAACGCAAAAAGTGTGTAACTTTATTCGCAGCGCTAAATCTGAAATTCCTATCAATGGCGAAAAACAATGGATGGAGGATTTAATACAGGAAAATGTCCTCAAAAATTGGGAAGCGAAAGACGATCCCGAACATTTAAAAACTGTTCGCGATCGCGTTCTCAAAAGCGATCGCCGTCAAGAACTCCTGACCCTCTATCAGCAAATTCTACTTGATGAGGAAGTTCCCAGCACCCATAGCGAGATAGAACAAGAATTACTCCTCTCGGGTTTGGCGATCGCCAAAGACGGACAACTGAAAGTCAATAACCGCATTTATCACGCAATTTTCGATCGCCATTGGGTCGAAAAACAGTTGATAGTTGATAGCTGATAGTTGATAGTTGATGGGCGATCGGGATTTTGATTCCCCTCAGATTTGGGGGACTAGGGGGCATAATCTGATTACTCTTCCAGTACTTCAACTTTTACAGGAGCAACCCCAGAAGCAACCATATCAATCGCTTGTGCGGCACCTTGAGAAAGATCGATAATTCGTCCCCTGATAAAAGGACCGCGATCGTTGATGCGAACTACCACAGCACGATTATTGTTAAGATTAGTGACTCGTACTTGCGTGCCAAAGGGAAGGGTGCGATGTGCCGCACTTAACCCATATTGATTGTAAACTTCGCCATTAGCACAGCGATTGCCATGAAAACCGGGACCGTACCAAGAAGCCATACCGCGATGGGTGCGAAGGGCAGAAACCTCACTTTGAGGAACGGTTGTGATAACTTTTTTAGCAGGAGTTCCGGCGATCGCCAAAGAAGACCAAACGATCCCTCCCCCTATGGTTGCCAAACCGAGGGAAATAGCAAATATTCTCTTCATTTGAGTTATTAGGAGCCTAGAGATGACAGGATTAATTTTTTGTAGAACCTTGCAACCTTAATCCTTATGAGAAATAAGATTGCGATCGCGCCGCGTTGTCTGTTGCTACCCTGAAAATTATTGCGGCAATTTCAAGCCATTTTTATCGTCATTCTTTAGAATTCCCCCCAGTTTCCGGAAAATCACAAAAAATCACAAAGTTTAGAAAATCTAATTGTTTGAGAGTCTTTAGATAAAGAAATATTGAGATTGTTTGAGTCCTGAAATCCCTTGCTAAGGCATGAATAAAGTGAATTTGACGAAACCATACAACTCGCTTATAGTTATCAAACGACTTTTTCCCCTTGCCTGAAAAAACTATGCACGATTTCCTTCCCATCGCCTACTTTGAAAACAAATTTGTTCCTTTTGCAGAAGCTAATATTTCCATAGCGACCCACGCTCTGCACTACGGAACTGGAGCTTTTGCTGGGATGCGAGCCATTCCCGATCCCAATGACTCCGATCGCATCCTCCTTTTTCGCTTAGATCGCCACTGTCAGCGCCTTTCCCAGAGTGCCAAGTTTTTACAGTACGATTTACCTGCCGATAAGATTAAACATATTTTGGTCGAATTCATTCAACA
Organism: Spirulina sp. 06S082; assembly: GCF_034932145.1. Classification (NCBI taxonomy): domain Bacteria; kingdom Bacillati; phylum Cyanobacteriota; class Cyanophyceae; order Spirulinales; family Spirulinaceae; genus Spirulina; species Spirulina sp. 06S082. The sequence goes on from NZ_JAYGHV010000292.1 coordinate 6,974, forward strand.
AAATAAACCTCAAGTTTCTTGTTATATTCGTCCTTTTGTTTATACTTCCGGCTTAGGAATTGCACCGCGACTTCATAAAGTTGAAAAAAACTTTTTTGTCTATGGTTTAGCTTTAGGAGATTATTTATCTCCCGATGGCGTAACCTGTCGTTTTAGTTCTTGGTATCGTCAAGAAGACCGCTCTTTTCCTTTACGAGGGAAGATTAGCGCTGCCTATATTACCTCTTCTTTAGCTAAAACTGAAGCCGTTGAATCTGGCTTTGATGAAGCGATTTTAATGAATTCTCAAGGCAAAGTCTGTGAGGCCTCGGGGATGAATATTTTCATGATTCGCAGAGGGGAATTAATTACCCCAGGATTAGATCAGGATGTTTTAGAAGGAATTACCCGCGATAGTATTCTCATTTTAGCTAAAGATATGGGAATTCCCGTTGTAGAACGGGCGATCGATAAATCTGAACTCCTCATCGCTGATGAAGTTTTCTTAAGCGGAACCGCCGCGAAAATTGCCCCAGTCAAACGCATCGAGAATTACGAATTGCCCTCAGAAAAGCCTATTACCACCCAATTGCAGGAGAAACTCGTCGCAATTACGGAAAATCGCGATCGCCATTATCAAGACTGGGTTCATGCTGTGGCGATCGGGCGATCGGGGGATTAAATGGGGAAAAAAAGAAAATTTTTGCTTCTCCCCCTTGACAAACTCGAAAATAAACTGTAATAATTGATACAGAACACAAATAAATCGTTCATCCCAGTTTTAGAGAACCCAATTTTCAGAAAATCGGGACGGAAGTAGGGTAGTAACCCGAAGGAACGCGCCTCAAATCTAAGTAGAAACTACACATTTAGAATGGAGGCGAAGGCCATGAAACTCTTTTATCGCGGACACAGCTACACGGCTCATACTCATATCATCCCGGCTACCGATGTTACTGTAGAAGGAAAATATCGCGGCGCTAATATTACTTGGCATAATAAGCAAGCACGGGTTAAACACTCGGACCAACTCACCTATCGCGGGGTTCGGCATACGGGTGGTTAAACGCAAATATTGCAAGGATCTGGGCAATACACCCCTACCTCGGTAAACCCAACTGTAGGAGGGCAATACTTGCATTCTCAAATTATAGTTAATCATCAGGATTTGATGTAACTTGAGCATACTTGAGAGAGAGAGGCTATAGTCTCTCTTTCTCTATTGCAATTTTAATTCACAAAGAAGAACCGCGAACCTGAGTAACGAGGTGAATCAGTTCAGGTAAGATAAGTTTGTCGATCGCTAACTTCACAGCATTACTCGATCCGGGTAGGGAAAAAATTAAGCGTTGGCGATAAATACCTGCAACAGCACGGGAGGCGATCGCCCTCGAGCCAATCTCTTGATAACTTAAATAACGAAAAATTTCTCCAAAACCGGGAAGTGTTTTTTCTAGGATACCTGCTAGAGCGTCATAGGTTGTATCCCTGGGAGCAATTCCCGTCCCACCATTAAAAATAAGAACCTCGATATTAAGGCGATCGCACAGCATTTGGACTTGTTCTAAGATTTGTTCGGGTTCATCTTTAACAATTTGATATGCCTCAATACGATGACCTTGCGCTTGTAGTAACTCCTGAATGAGTTGGCCACTGCGATCGCTTTGAGGAGTGCGAGTATCGCTTGCAGTGACCACAGCACAACCAATAGAACGAGGTTTAATATCTGGATGAGGAGACATTTAAGAGTTGATAGTTGATAGTTGATAGTTGATAACTAGGAGAAGATAAAGGATGAAAGATCAATAGAACTTACGCAGCTAGGGAGCGAGACGCTCCCACTCCCGTATTCTATTGTTATGGTAGTGCGGGCATCTTGCCCGCTAATGCGTAAGTTCTAATCAAAAAAATCAAGTTTGCTTCCTCCTCTTCTCCTGTTTCCCCTATTTTTGACTGCCAGTAAATTCTAATCCTTGTTCTTCAGCATAACGTTCCATGAAGCGCATAAAGCGATCCCATTCTTCAGAAGATCGCATGATTAATAAGACTTCAATTCCGACGGCTTTCCCATTGATAAATTTGGCTTTAACTTCCCGTGTAACGATTTCCCCTTCTTCATCAATGAGATAACACCCTGTAATATCGTCGTTATAGTCAGGTGCAAGAATTTTGGGATTTTCAAAGTAGAATGTTGCAGTCCCACTGCTTTCATCCTTAGCTCGCGTTAAACGGACATTAGGCACTTCTTCTTCAACAATGCCTCTAGAAAATTGAATTTGAGCAGTCATTCCGGTTTTTTCCTTAACATTTCGCAACTTTTTTCTAATAAAGTATATCTTATTACGCTCCTCTTGTCGCATTCGGGCAAAAGGGAACAGGGAACAGGCAAGGGGGAGGGAACAGGGAACAGGCAATAGGCAATAGGTAATAGAGGGAGAGGGAACAGAGGGAGAGGATACAATTTACCGATTACCTAGTACCATTACCGATTAGCTATCCCCATAAAACCGATGAACGCAAATACAGAAGCCCTTCGCCAAACTTTACTCGAATTATTGGTACAATACGCCTATAAAGAGGGAGATTTTGTACTTTCTTCCGGACAGCGCAGCAGCTATTATATTAACTGCAAGCCAGTGACCTTGAAAGCAGAAGGCGCATTGGCGATCGGAAAATTGTTATTTACTCAGCTTCCCGAGGAGACGCAAGCTGTAGCGGGATTGACATTAGGTGCAGATCCGATCGTCACTGCTGTTAGTCTGATTTCTGCTTTGGAAAATGCTCCTATTCCCGGTCTGATTATTCGTAAAGAAGCGAAAGGACATGGTACAAAGGCTTATATTGAAGGTCCTAGTTTGAAAGCGGGTGCCAAAGTCGTCGTTTTAGAAGATGTTGTTACAACAGGCAAATCGGCTTTGTTAGCAGTACAACGCTTGCGCGATGCAGGATATACGGTTGAATGGATCGTCGCTTTAGTCGATCGCGAACAAGGTGGACAACAATTATACGAGTCAGAAGGATTAAAATTTAAGACTCTCTTTTCTATAAAAGAACTGAAAAGCAATTATCAATAATTGATTCCCTACTCCCTACTCCCTACTCCTAATGATTAGTTATCTCAGAGGAAAAGCGATCGCCTTGACCAAAACCCTCAACAAGCGCGTTATTTTAGTGGTTGAAACCAACGATATTGGTTACGAAATACAAATAACATCCCGTTTAGCCAGGCAAATTCCCATCGGTACGGAAGAAGTAACGCAAGTATTTACCCATCAACAAGTTCGCGAGGATAATTTGATTTTATATGGTTTTTCTGCTGCAGCCGAACGCGATTTATTTCGTCAATTGATCGGGGTTAGCGGCATTGGCGCACAACTGGCGATCGCCTTAATTGATACCCTCGGATTAACAGAGTTGGTGCAGGCGATCGTGACCGAAAATACTCATCTTCTGGCAAAAACTCCTGGTGTAGGCAAAAAAACTGCCGAACGCATTGCTTTAGAATTAAAAACAAAACTGTCACAATGGCGACAAGCTGCGGGAATTTCTCTTGCAACTTCTTCTGTAGGACCCTCATCGGAAATTCAAGAAGATGTAGAAATGACTCTCCTTGCATTAGGATATGAAAATGAGGAAATTCAACAAGCGCTTTCTGTTTTAAGTACCGACGCGCAATTGTTGAAAAATCCTGCATCTGAGGAATGGATTAGAAGCGCGATCGCCTGGTTGAGCCAGTAAGATTTACTCGCGCTAGAGAAAATTCTCGACGTTTAATAGTTAGCAATGTTAAATAAATTTTTTGGTACAATTAAATTTCAGTTATTAGTTTTATTAGTAGGAAGCACCTCAATTCCCGTGTTGGTTGTTGGGATTTATGGGATTTATTCTTCAACAAATGCTCTCTCAAAAGTTGCCACTATTCAAGAACAAAATCGAGTTACAGATCGTAAAGAGAAAGTAACTACATTTTTAGAAGGAATTGAAAATGATGTTTTATTCTTAAGCAAAGTTCCTCCCATTCAAGGGATGATTCGTGCTGAAGCAAATGAAGGCGTTGATACTGAGAATAGTTCAACTTTTGAACAGTGGCAGAAGCGACTTAGTGAGATTTTTTCCTCAAAGTTAGAATCAAAGTCTTACTATTTTAGTCTGCGCTATATTGATGAAAAGGGGGATGAATTTGTTAGAGTCGATTCTGAAGATAATAAAATTAATATTATTCCGCGATCGCAGTTACAAAATAAAGCAGATCGTCCTTATTTCCAAGATACAATGCAATTATCAGAACGAGCAGTCTATGCCAGTCCTGTTAACCTTAATCAAGAAAGAGGAGCTATTGAATACCCCTATAAGTTAGTAATTCGTTATTCGACTCCTATTTTCGATCCTGCGGGCAATCGTCAAGGGTTAATTATTGTCAATGTATCGGCAAAACGTTTAGTTGATTTTATTAGAAATGAAAATAAAGATAAGAATACAGAAATTTTTGTTATTAATCAAGATGGATATTATGTTTATCATCCTGATTCTAACAAAGAATGGGGCTTCGATCTAGAACGCGATGATAATTTTTCTCAAGATTATTCTGAAAGCATTGCCAAGCAAATTTTAGAGAGCGATCGCGGCTATATCGATCGCGAAACTGACAAATTAATTAGTTTTGATACGGTGGTTCTCAATGAAAAAACGGGAGCATCTTTAAAGATTATTTATCTCGTTCCCAAAGCGATTGTTTTTCAACCGATTGCTCATTTTAGATGGGTTGCTAGTTTGGTGATTCTTTCTTCTCTAGCGCTTGCATTGGCCATCGGAGTGACTAAAATTCAACAATTAAGCAATCTTATCAAACAATTAAGCGATCGCGTTGTAACAGCTTGTCACGAAATTCTCACGACGACGATCGGCCAAGAAAGAATCTCGACAGATCAATCAACTTCTACGAATCAAACTAAGGTTATTATGGACGATCTGGGTATCGTTTCGCGTCAGTCAGAGGAGCAAGCGCAATCATCTTTAATTTCCGCCCAAAAAGCCTTAGAAATGACAGAAAGTGGCAATCGTTCTGTGGAAGAAAACATTTTCAAAATGTCTGAAGTCCGAGAGAAAGTAGATGCGATCGCCAAACAAATTGCAACTTTAAATCAAAAAACCAATGAAATCGGCAAAATCTCTCAATTAGTCTCTGAAATTGCCAATCAAACCAATCTTTTAGCCTTAAATGCTTCTGTAGAAGCAGTTCATGCAGGGGAACATGGTAAAGGGTTTTCTGTGGTAGCAGTAGAAATCCGAAAATTAGCCGACCAAAGCAAAGAATCTGCCGATCGCATTAATGGTATTGTGACAAATATTAACAAGGAAATTAATATCGTTGTTCGAGTGGTCAAGGAAGGCGATCGCACGGTAGAAGAAGGGGTTAAAATTGCGCGATCGACAGATTTGGCATTTAGTGAAGTGAAAAATGCCGTCAATGATGTGGTTTTGAATAATCAACAAATTGCTATGAATGTGCGTCAGCAAGTTGAAGCTATTCGGGTGGCGATCGATGCGGTGGATGCGATCGATCGCGGAGTCAGAGAAACTGCAACAGGAGCCAGTCAAACTCGACAGGAAACAGAGAAATTAAATCAAACCGCGATCGATCTTAAACAAATTGTTTAGAAATTCGACAACAAACTCAATTGGTATATCCGGACGATCTGAAAAACGAAATTGTACGACAACGATCGCGTGTCCATCATTAACAATTCCAGAAATCACTTGATAATACGCTCCATCATACCACCAAAAGAAGCCGCAACATTATATCCGATGCGAATTCCAAAAAGTCTAGCATTTTGATTATTCTTGCTCAGATTTTCTGCTGCTTGCAAACCGTTTTTATCAACTTCATAGTGACCTGTAGTAACGTCGATAATCACCATTTTGCCAATATTATCTTCCGATTCAACTTGCTCTCGAATTTTGCTTTCATAAAGCTGTTTGGCAATTTTTCCGACTTCCTCATGGCTTAAAAGGATTGTTTGCATCAACTAACTCCCCCTCGATTGCTTCTCTTTTTCGATTATAGGCGATCGCTATCATAATTACCAAATTTAATCTTTGATTTAAGCAAGAGGGAATGTTTACTATTCAATGATGAGGATAGGTTATAGTATGAAGAGCGTGTATTTTGGATATCTAACCATGATCGGTACAAGTATTCGTCTTAGCCAAGAAGCTCAACAGATTTTAATTAAAGCAGCCGCTTTTAAACAGATGTCTGTCGAAGCTCTAGCTTCAGAAATCCTCAATGAAGTCATCCCAGAAAAGCTGAGTTCTCTAATTAAAGAGCCTGAAACTAAGCGCGATCGCCAGACTGCTTTGGCTGGGACTAAACCTTTTATTTTCTATGGAACTCCCGAAGAGTCTGGACTTCCTGTTGATGAATGGGATATGGATAAGCAATGATTATTCTTGATACTCATATTTTTTGATTCCTATTTCCCCTATGATCGCTGTTGAATCTTATACCTTACCGGGAGAATTTCATAAAGACCCTGCGGATAGGATTATTGTTGCGACAGCAAGAGTTTATGGTTGTTCGTTAATGACTAAAGACGGTAATATTCTTGCTTATCCTCATGTGCAGTTAATCCCCACAACAACTTCCTAAAACGATCGCTAGATCGTATTGTTTCAATTCAACCCACTATCAAACTTTAACCCCTTCGATATCTTCATCAATGCGATCGTATAAATCCCGTAACTTTTGTAACTTATCTTCATTGGGTTCCCAAAAGCCCCGGCCATTTGCCTCTAACATACGCCCGACAACATTACGAAAGGCTTCTGGGTTCGCTTCTTGCAAGCGTTTTGCCATCTCTGCATCCAACGCATAGGTATCGGCTGCTTGGTCGTACACCCACTCATCAGTAAAATCGGTGGTCCCTCCCCAACCCAGCAGGGCCGTCATGCGCTGAGAGATTTCGTAGGCACCCCCACTCCCCTGATCCGCCATTGCCTGCGCCCATTTGGGGTTTAATAGCTTAGTACGGTATTCTAAGCGTAACAGGTCTTCTAATTTGCGCGGGGTGGTATCCTTAGAGAAACTCTCCACAAAACTCGCATTTACCCTCTTCCCACTGCGCTTTTCTGCTGCTTTTTTCAACGCACCTGTATTGGCGTAATATTCCTGAATATCCGTTAAACCATATTCTACCGAGTCAATTTCTTGGACGATGCGATCGCATTTCCCCAATAATTGTTGCAAAACTTCCGGTCTTGCTTCTCCCTTATCCTTGCGTCCATAACTAAACCCATTACGGCTTTCCCATGTCTGCGCTAACTCATCCCCAGAGTCCCAATTGCCATCCACGACGCGATCGTTCACTAAAGAACCAAAATCTCCCGCAGGATTAGAAAATAAGCGTGCAGAGGGGTTTTCTACACCTTGTTTTTGCAGTTCTAAAGCGTGTTTGCGAATGTAATTTTGTTCCTCAGATTCCTCCGCATTTGCTGCCCGTTGAAACAGGTCGTCTAACAGTTCAATAATATTAACAAAACTATCGCGGAAAATACCAGATAAATTACCTAGCACATCAATGCGAGGATGTCCAATTTCTGCCAAAGATTTTAACTCGTAGCGGACGATCCTTCCCGTCCCTTCCTTAACAGGTTTAGCCCCCACTAATTCGAGTAAAATTCCTAAAGATTCTCCCTTGGTTTTAATCGTATCTAATCCCCATAACATCACCGCGACGGTTTCGGGATATGTTCCCTTTTCGTCCAAGTTTTGTTGGATAATCTTACGGGCGATTTCTTGTCCTCTCGCATTAGCTGCGGGAGAGGGCATTCGATAGGGGTCTAAGGCGTGAATATTCCTTCCAGTCGGCAATACACCGACACCATCGCGTAATAAATCCCCTCCTGGTGCGGCAGGAATATACTCTCCATTTAACCCTCGTAATAAGTTGTTTAATTCGTCTTCTGTTTGCATGAGTAGATGGCGAATTTGTAAGGCTTCTTCTAGCTTTTGTGGAAAATCTTCTGGGAGGTGAGTTTTCTGTTTGAGATGCCAATATTCTGCTGCTTTGAGGAGGCGATCGCCTTCCTGTCCCTCATAAATCCCTTGCATTGTCTCTTCGGGAAAATAAAACTCGCCAAAATACGCATCTAAATACGATCGCAATATCTCAAAAGAAGGATTCTCTCCCAAGGTATGTAAGCCGGAAGAAAAGAGACGCTGTTCAACAATTTGTAGATACTCATACACCTTGACAAAATATTGATTTAATGCGTTTTTGCTAAACAATTTTGCATTTTCCAGTGTAAAAGCAATCCCTAATTTTTCTCCCTCTGCAAAAGTGCAGTCAGAATCAATTCCCGAATCAACAATTTTCTGGCAAATTGCCTCTTTGAGAAGCTGATTTTTCTCTGGATCTTCTCGATATTCAGCAATTAATTCTCGTAATACTGTTAACTCTTTATACAATCCTGCACGACCATAAGGCGGTACATTATGAGAAATGAGAACACCATAACCCCGACGTTTTGCTAAAATTGATTCTGAGGGATTATTACAAGCATAAATATATAAATTTGGCAAGTTTCCCAACAAAATATCCGACCAAGAATAGCTCGTATTTCCTAATGGCGATCCTGGCAACCATTCGACTGTTCCGTGCATTCCAAAATGAACTACTGCTGAGGCTTGAAAATCATTTTGTAACCACTTATAAAAGGCAGCATATTGAGGATGGGGCGTTAAATCTTTTTCAAACATTAAGCGCATGGGATCGCCAGAAATGCCTAAAGGAGGTTGTACGCCAATCCAAACATTTCCCAATTGTATACCACCCAGGAGAAAATCATCGCCAAAGGTTTTAATTCCAGTATCTTTGAGATTATTCCATTGTTTTTCAATTCGGGTTGTTAAAAGATATCCTAACCATTGTTCTAGGGTTTTGATGTTCACTCTGTGAGGAGTGTTTGTATTTTCGTCTTCTTTTTTGACGCGATCGATTAATGCTTCTCCTTCTTCGGGTAATTCTCCCACATCATAACCTTGTTTTTGTATAGATTTGAGTAGATTTAAAAGGCTTTTAGGAACATTTAAAAGTTCGGCTGTTCCTGTTGCTCCATATCCAGGTGGAAAGTTGTAAAGAAGAATTGCAATTTTTCGTTTTTCTGGGGGAGTTTGTTTTAATTGAATCCAATTTTTTACTTTGCCGATTAAACGGTTCACTCTTTCAGGTACCAGATAAATATCTTCACCGACTAATCCTCCTAATGGAATAGTATCGATCGCGCCATCTAATTCCGGTAAAGCATAGAGAACAACACTTTGCAGTCCGCCGATCCCCTGTCGCGTCCACGAGTAAATATCTTGAATTAGTAACGGTGCAGCAATAATATAAGGAACATTTTTTGAGGTGAGAATGCGCCGTGCAACTTCAATTTGTCGTCCTGCTTCCATCGATCCCGCAGGTCCTCCCACGAGGGGAAAACCAATCGTAGAAACGATCGCATTAACTTCTACGGCATCTTGAGATAATGTAGGATTTTTGGGTTTATTTTTTTGTTCGTCTGCCGTCGTCATCCAATCTCTTACGGCAACATGACCTTCAACCCCGTTAATAAAAATTGGTAAGGGAATGAGTCCTTTTTCTTCAAATTTACGGATTAATTGAGGAATATAAGGCTGTTGACTGATAACGTGCTTTCGATAAAGAAGAATACCAATAACAGGCGATCGATGTAGGGACGTTGCATACAACGTCCCTACAGATGGGCGATCGTTAATGTACCAATTAATATAGTTCTGTGGTGATTCAAAATAACCATTATAATCGGGATGTAAAAGTCCCATATTTGGTGTTTCAATGGGGGCGGGAATTTCACCAATTTTTAAATTAAGGTATTTCTCCCCTAACGTCCAAAAGAGAGAAGCAACATTTTGCAGTCCTCCTGCATTCCAATAGCCGTAAATAATCAGCCAGTTTCGCAAATCTTGAACTTTTTTCGCGGGAATAAATTTGAGGAGTTTTGGACCTATTTTGAGAAAACTAATATATCCTGCCAGTTTATCTTCTTCGCGTCCGCTTGAAAACTTACTGAGAATGAATTGAATCGGTTTAGGCATTCCTTTCGGTTTATCTCCGATCGCAAATTTCCCCAATTTCGTCAAACTCATTAACTCCAAAGCAGACTCAAAAACAAGGCGAATAGGAATCTCTTGCACTCTTTCTCGCAACCAGATAACCTGTTCGTAATCAAAGAGGAGACTGGCAAAGAAAACATCGGCATTTTTGAGAGATTCTGTAACAGTATCCGGTTGGGTAGCGAGATCGCGATCGCTAAAAGTAAAGATTTCCAACTCGGGACACCGCGATCGCGCCAAATTTGCGGCTTTTCGATACAAATCTGCGTTAAAGGTCTCAAACCCTGTAATTAAAACAATGCGTTTCATGTCCCCACCCTACCTGTTTGCGTTTGCTTTCTTTCCATTGTAGTTACAATTACCGAACAAGCAAAATACTGGTTCGGTAATCTGCAAGTTTTCTGCTATTAACTGAATGATAGATTGACAAATCTGAGATGTCCTTCTTTCCTTATCCCTTTAATTACCAAGCTAATAATTGACCTCGTAATTTTGGAGGAGCCGTAATCTGATAGCGTGCTAAAAGTGTAGGTAAAATGTCGTAAATACTAGCATCTTGCCAATATTTCCCCTCTCCTGGATTTTGAGGATCGTAAAAAATAAACATTCCTTGAGGGGAGTGGTTGGCATCATCGGGACCCGTATCATTTTCGAGAGTATAAAGAGAATTAACCCCCACTGTCCCCACCGATCGCCATGCCATGTTTTGCAAATAAACAATTAAATCTGGAGCAATTCCTCGCACTCGTTGATAAATTTGTTGCGGTTTAAAAGCCTTAACTTCTAAAGATTTACCTTCGGGATCGCATATTGCTTCTAGTTTTTCTGCTAATTGCGATCGCACTTGTTCATATTCTGCTAAAGGGATTGTCCCTTCTGGTTCTCGTCCTAAAACATTCATAAAAATTCTACCATAATATCCCCCCGCACCCCAAACTTTAGTTTTACTCCAATCCACTTCGCACTCATCGAGAGAAGTTGGCGAATTAGGCGGCTGTTTAAACACGAGATAGCCTTCGCGATAGAGCCATTCATTTAAACAAAAACCTCCCATTAATGGCTGCCCTCCATGATCGGAAACGACTAAAATTGCCGTTTCTTCTTCGCAGTGCGAGAGTAATTTGCCAATACAAGTATCAATATGACGATAGTAATCAAAAATGGCATCTTTCAAGGGAGAATTTGCTTCATGGAGAGGATGGCGAGGATCCATGTGTTTCCAAAGGGCATGATGAATGCGATCGACTCCCATCTCTACAAATGTCATCAAATCCGGTTGATATTCTGCTAATAAATAGGCTGCCAAACTAAAAGTTTGATTGCTCAGGGTATAAATATCTTTGAGAATGCGATGTTTGTCGAGAGAGCGAAAATTTGGGACATCGAAGAGATAGCGATCGAAAAGGTTGCTAATTTGCGATTTTAACCCCAAGGGATGGGTAAAATCTGCTTGAGTATCAGGGGTGAGAAAGGAAGAGATTAACACCCCATTCACCAGTTTAGGAGGATAAGTTCCCGGTACTCCCAATACTGCCACTTTCCATCCCGCATCCCCTAAAATATCCCAAAGGCGAGGCACTTTCACAAAACTCCCATTGGCGATCGCCATTTTCCCATAACTGCGATCGGCCCGGTTGCGAAAGCCGTAAATCCCGAGTTCGCCGGGATCTCGTCCGCTCATCATACAGTTCCACGCGGGGACGGTAATGGCAGGAATACAACTTTCTAATTTCCCATAAGTCCCCTTAGTCATCAATTGAGATAAATGAGGTAAATCGTCTCGCCATCGTTCAAAAATCAGAGAAGGTTCCGCACAGTCAAGACCGATAATGATTAATTTGGGCATTTTTGTAATGAACAAGGAACAACAATCGATTATCATGTTTTTAGCGAGTATTGACATGATAAAACTATGACGAAACTGCGGGTTGGGCTTTTATTTGGCGGACGGTCTGGAGAACATGAAGTTTCAATAAGTTCGGCGATCGCGATCGCCGATGCCCTCAGTAGCGACGAAAATCAAAATCGCTACGATATCCACCCTTTTTACATTCAAAAGGACGGTACTTGGCAGAATACAGCAATATCCCGCACGGTTCTCGACTCGGGCAAACCCCTTCCCTTTGATGAAGTCCCCAACCCAGCTAAATTATGGCAATTCCCCCCAGAAGCGGCTCAAATGGATGTTTGGTTTCCCATCCTCCACGGTCCCAATGGTGAAGATGGCACCATCCAAGGGCTACTCACTCTCATGCAGGTTGCTTGGGTCGGGAGTGGCGTGCTAGGGTCTTCTGTGGGTATGGATAAGCTCATGATGAAAGTCGCTTTTGCCCATGTGGGTTTACCGCAAGTGAAATATATGGGAGTGACGCGATCGCAAATTTGGTCAGATCCTTGTGTTTTTCCCAAACTCTGCGACAAAATTGAGGAGGCGATCGGCTATCCTTGTTTTGTCAAACCTGCTAATTTAGGCTCTTCTGTGGGTATTGCTAAAGTGAGGACTCGCAGCGAACTTGAAGCCGCTTTAGATAGTGCCGCCAGCTACGATCGCCGCGTCATTATCGAAGCGGGCATCGCTGGAATTCGTGAGGTTGAGTGTGCGGTTTTAGGTAATGATGACCCCAAAGCCTCGGTTATTGGAGAAATCACTTATAATAGCGACTTCTATGATTATGAAACTAAATATACCGAAGGATTGGCAGGGTTAAAAATTCCCGCCCCTCTCCCCGAGGAAGTCGCAAACCAGATTCGGGAAATGTCCATTCAAGCCCTAGCTGCCCTTGATGCGACTGGATTTGCCAGGGTAGACTTTTTCTATGTTGAATCGACGGGGGATATTTTCATTAATGAAATTAACACCCTTCCCGGTTTTACCGCCACCAGTATGTATCCCCGCCTTTGGGATGCGACTGGCATTCCTTTTCCTGAACTGGTTCACCAACTGATTCAATTTGCCCGAGAACGGGGAAATAAGAATAAAGATTAATAATGATTTAATGATTAATTGCTCAGTAATTTTAATTAATTGCCTCGATAAAGGCTTCTGGTCCAACCAAGGAAATATAAGGATCGCCACCAAAGTATCGCTGTGCGGTTTCTAGGGCTTGCTCTAGGGTAACGTCTACGATCGCCTCTTGAAACTGAGTGTCAAAATCAATACCCACCTCTATTGTTTCATACCAGCCCAACATTTGAGCAATTTCAGAGTTGGTTTGCTTACCGAGGGCATATTGACCCAAAAGTTTATTTTTAGCCCCTTGTAGGTCTTCTGGGGTGAGGAAAACCTCTCCCAGTCGCTTTACCTCTTGATGCAGTCCTTCGAGGGCGATCGCGGTGTTTTCTGGGGCGGTGCCCATATAGACTACAAATTGGGAGGTATCGAGACGAGTCGGATAAAAAGCAGAAACATCATAAGCGAGTCCTCGTTTTTCCCGCAATTCGACAAAAAGACGGCTGGATAAACCATTTCCTAAATAAGTATTTAGGAGTTTGAGGACGGTATAATCTTTTTCTTTGCGAACAGATGGGGTTAAATAGCCCAACATGACGATCGCCTGTTGGCTATCTTGGGGCGTTTTGTTAGAAGTGGGTTGAGAGGTAACTAAAGGGATTATAAGTTCCGGGAGAGGCGTGTTCGGAATTTGCCAATCTCCAAAAACATCGGTAACGATCGCGATCGCCTCGTCGTGTTTAATTCGCCCCGAGAGAGAAATAACTAGATTATCTGGGCGAAAAAAGGTTTGGTGATAGTGTTGCAAGTCATCGCGCCCCAATTTCTCGACAGTTTCTTCTGTGCCTAAAATAGATGTACCATAAGGATGTTCTCCGTACATGGCTTCCCGTAACTGCTTAAAGGCAACATTAAAGGGGCGTTCTTGCTGAGAACGAAGATTTTGTATCGTTAAATACTGTTCCAGTTCCACTTCTTCTGAGGGAAAACTCGGCGATCGCGTAATTTCTCCCACCAGTTGAAAAATTTCCCGAAAATCTTCTGTAACGGTTTTAAAACCAACGGAAAAATAGTCTGTGGATGCGTCAGCCCCTAACACCGCCCCAACGGATTCGATTTTTTCGGCGATTTCCACTGAGGATAAATGAATCGTCCCTTTTGTCATTACTGCTGCCAATAAATGAGAAATTCCCGCGTTTTCCCGCAATTCCCAACGTCCTCCCGCCTTCAAAAACAATCTACCAGAAATAATATCCGCCGTCGGATTTTCCACCGTAATAACAGTAATTCCATTGTTTAAAGTTGCGCGTTGAGTTGACATTATGAGTTATGAGTTATGAATTATGAGTTATGAATTATAAGCGATCGGGAATTATTTTCCTGTTTGTTCCTTTTCAAAGGTTACTCTCCCAGATGTTTCATAACCGTAACGGCGTATTTGTCGGGAGAGAGGTATTGCTTGGCGATCGCCTGTAACTCTGAAGCCTGCATTTTTTGAATGTGTTGGGGATAGATGACAGATAGTTCTGCCGTTGCGATCGTACTATAATACCCGTACAATCCTGCCAGTTGACCAGGGGTTTCCGTGGAAAAGGCGTAATCGTTTAACAACAAGCGTTTAACTCGATTTAATTCACTTTCGGAAATCGACACGGTTTGCAATTGTTCGAGGCGATCGCGGATTTTCCCTTCGACAGCCTCTAGATTTTGCTCCTCTAAATCGGCATTAATCGTCAATAGGCTTGAGTCCCGATGCAACGAAAAGTCACTGCCAATATCCCAGACTAAACGCTGTTCTTCCCTCAATTCTCTCACCAAACGGGACGATCGACCACAACCCAATAACACCGATATCATATCCAAACCGACGGCTTCATCGAGGCGATCGATACCAGAAGCCGTCCACGCCATCATTAAACGAGCCTGTTCGAGGCGAGGTAAGCGTAACTCCGTGCGGCGAATCTCTGTTAAAATAGGTTGGGGACAGAAGGTACGAGGAGGACATTCGGAACGGATGGTAAACCCAGTAAATGTATCGCCAATTAACGATAACGCCGTTTCGCGATCGACTCCTCCCACGATCGCAATGGTCATGTTTTCGGGTTGGTAGTGGGTTTTGTGAAAACAGCGCATTTGGTTGGGAGTGCGATCGCGTACTTGTTCCTCTGTACCTAAAATTGAGCGTCCGTAGGTTGATTCCCCGTAAATTGTTTCACACAAAGCCTGAAAGCCTAACCAGTCGGGATCGTCTTGACAAGAGCGAATTTCTTCAACCACCACTTCTCTCTCCCGCACAAATTCTTCATCTTCAATACTGGCGTGGAGGAGAATCTCGGCAAAGTAGGGCAGGGTTTCCTGGAGGTATTGCGCTGCGGTGGTGATGAAAAAATGGGCATAATCATGGCTGGTAGCGGCATTGGTGACTCCACCGCGATTCTCAATTTCGCGATCGAATTCCCCTGGGGCAACGGCCTTGCTCCCTTAAAAG
>NZ_JAYGHV010000293.1:0-21478 GCF_034932145.1 Spirulina sp. 06S082
AGCGCGATCGCGTCAAAGTATCAAGGAAAGAAAAAATTTCTGTATGCTTTTTGAGATTGTTCTTTAGCCTCGTTAGATAATTTAGCATAAGTTTTCCAGAAGTCAGAAGTGGTATAAGATTTCATCAATCTCCTTCACTGTATTAGCTTCGATATCTGCTTCTGCTTGAGCGATAAGACGATCGAGTTTACCAACTTCTAAATCTGCTTTCATTTGTTTTTCCCAGCGATCGTCTACATGAGTTTGTAGCCATTCCAAAAGCTGACGAACATCGCGATCGCTTAATTCTTTAATTGCTGTTTCAATTACTTGCAGGGTTGTCATTGTAGTTTTTGCATCTCCAATCTATTGATTGTATTATACTGGAGGTAAAGCGCGATCGCCTCATGCAACTTATAGCTGATTCTTGACATTTAATCGCTTGTTGCGATCGCTTTGCTTGTCGATATTATTGGGGGATGCGATCGCGAAAGATTGAGATAGCGCGATCGCGTCAAAGTATCGAGGAAGGAAAAAATTTCTGTAGGTTGGGTTAGCGACAGCGTAACCCGACCTACAAAAACTACTAATATATCCAACATTTTGGACTTGCAGAATCAAAAAATTTTAATTCTGGAACTGGAACTTGAGGTTTTTTATTACTTGCTAGGTTTTGGTTAATTTTTTTGCACTGATATTCTATTATTGTTTTAAATTTTTCCATTTTCTCATTGTTCTCTGTTTCATTGTCAGTTTTTCTAACTGAAATAGCTATTTTTTTCAATTTCCTGTTTGAGCAAATTTCCTTAAGAATATGTTCGTCTTGTTCTCCCATTGACCATCCATATATAACCAGTGTCTTTCCTAAATCTTTTAAGGCTTTTTCATATACATTTTTTAAATAAGGACTTCGGTTGATTGATTTAATCTTTTGTTCGGATGTTCCTTCACTTACAAATAAGGGTAAATAATTTCCCGATTCCCATTTTTCAACAACAAGATCAATCAAAACATTTGCATCATCTGCTGGATCCTTTGTATCTAATTTTACCTCTTGCCCATATAAATCCGTTGCTAAAACAAGATTACCATGAAGATAAAAAACTAATGTTGCATCGCTGTTACCGTTATTACTATTTTTGTTTTTTCTCATAAAATCCCAATCACATTTATGTTGCCTGTTTAGAAAACAATCTTTAAAATGTACTTCTTCTGGCAATAGTTTTTTATTACCATAGATAATTGACCAATAAATAAGCAAATCGTAGTTTAAACTAAAAACATTTTTAAAATTTTTAAGAAAAGAAGCTGTATTTTTGAGAGTCGGTTCAAGTTGTTGTGTGTATTTAATATGAACCTTTCTAACAGATTCAATAAGGTTTTCCCTAAGTTTTTGATATGTTGATTCTGTTTTAGATTCTTGAATCTTGAGTGATTGATTGATATTGTAACTGTGCCATAACATTCTTAAGATAAACTCAAAATCCTTTGTCTTGAAGTATTCAAAAATTTCTTTTAGCTCAGAATTTAGTTCTGCGTTTCCAAACAAAGATTCATACTTAAAATCTTGATGAATCGCAATGCTTGATCCATTACCTAATAAAATAGAATCCTGAAACTCACTTTTTATGTCTTCCCATTGCTTGATTTGGTAGGATGTATTCATATTTCTCCACAATGAATAATAAAAGTAGAACGATTATCAAAGAAAGGCAGGCCGATCGCCTGCCTTCAAAACTATCTAGACCCGATTCCTAACTTAGTAGTCAAAATCGCCGCCACCAGGTGCTGCACCAGCTTTGTCCTTCTCAGGCTTGTCTACCACAATACATTCCGTGGTGAGAACCATACCTGCGATAGAAGCCGCATTTTGCAGCGCACTGCGAGTTACTTTGGCTGGGTCAACGATACCCGCTTCAAACATATCGACAAACTCGCCATTTACCGCATTGTAGCCGACGTTGAAATCTTTCTCTTTCACCCGTTCTGCAATCACCGCGCCGTTTTGTCCGGCATTTTCAGCGATTCGCATCAAAGGAGCAGTCAACGCCCGCACGACGATATTAGCGCCAGTTAACTCTTCATTTTTCAGGTTGCTGTTTGCCCAACTTTCCAACATGGGAGCTAAATGAGCCAAAGTTGTACCACCACCGGGGACGATACCTTCTTCAACAGCCGCTTTAGTCGCATTGATAGCATCTTCAAGACGCAGTTTCTTGTCCTTCATTTCCGTCTCAGTTGCTGCACCCACTTTAATGACTGCAACACCACCGGACAATTTCGCCAAGCGTTCTTGTAATTTCTCCTTATCGTAAGAAGAGTCGGTTTCGTCGAGTTGACGGCGAATTTGCTCGCAACGGGACTTCACTTTCTCTTCATTACCTTCAGCAACGATGGTTGTCGTGTCTTTGGTGATGATTAAACGACGTGCTGTACCGAGGTCTTCGAGTTTGACGTTATCTAACTTTAAGCCTGCATCTTCGGTGATCAATTGACCTCCGGTGAGAACAGCGATATCTTCTAACATTTGCTTGCGGCGATCGCCAAAACCGGGGGCTTTCACAGCAGCAACGTTCAAAACGCCACGCAAGCGGTTAACAACCAAGGTTGCGAGGGCTTCTTTCTCGATATCTTCCGCAACAATAATTAACGGTTTACCGGAACGTGCAACCTGTTCCAACACGGGAACTAAATCTTGTACGAGGGCGATTTTCTTATCCGTGATGAGCAAATAAGGCTCCTCAAAAACCGCTTCCATGCGTTCGGGGTCTGTGACAAAATAAGGGGAAATATAGCCCTTTTCAAAGCGCATCCCTTCGGTAATTTCTAACTCGGTGGTCATGGACTTCCCTTCTTCAAGAGAAATCACCCCTTCCTTACCGACTTTATCCATTGCAGAAGCGATCATTTCGCCGACTTCTTCATCGTTTCCAGCCGAGATAGAGCCAACTTGCGCGATCGCCTTAGAATCGGAAATTTCCCGAGACTGTTCGGCAATTTGACCAACTAAATACTCAGTCGCTTTGTCAACACCGCGCTTGATGGCGATGGGGTTGGCTCCAGCAGCCACATTTCTCAAACCCGCTTTGACCATTGCGTGGGCCAAAACCGTTGCGGTGGTGGTTCCGTCTCCAGCAACGTCATTGGTTTTAGAAGCCGCTTGACGAATCAAAGAAACACCCGTGTTTTCGATGTGATCTTCTAATTCGATTTCCTTCGCGATGGTAATCCCATCATTAACAATTTGCGGTGCGCCGAATTTCTTTTCGAGAACGACGTTACGGCCTTTGGGACCGAGGGTGATCGCCACTGCTTCAGCCAGTAGGTCGATCCCTTTTTCTAAGGCGCGACGGGCCTCTTCGTTGTAAATTATGCTCTTAGCCATAGCTGTTTTTGATTGTGTAGTGTGAAAAGGACAAAAAAGAAGGGAAAGAAATAGAAAAAATTATTCCACTGCGGCTAAAATATCTTTCTCGGAAAGGAGAACGTAGTCATCTCCACCAAGTTTGATATCAGTTCCGGCGTACTTGGAATAGAGAACTTGGTCGCCAACTTTGACTTCTAGTTCGACTCGGTTGCCATCTTTATCGGCTTTTCCGGGTCCAATGGCGACAACTTCGCCGACTTGGGGCTTTTCTTTAGCCGTATCGGGTAGAAGAATTCCACCGGCGGTTTTTTCTTCGCTGGGGCTGACCTTGACGAAGACGCGATCGCCTAAAGGTTTGACTGTAGAGACGTTAATAGTTAAAGCTGCCATGCAATTTCCTCCAAAAAATTTCGGTGTTCGGGTTGAGAGTGTTAGCTTTCAGTGGAGTTAGCACTCTCACCTTCCGAGTGCTAATCTACCTAATCATAAGCTCCTCTGGCAAGCATTGCGTCAGTACGGTTTCCCGAACTTTTTTGGTGGGAGAGGAGAAATAGGGAATTTGGTGCGGGCTATTTTTTGGCTAAACTTGGGAAAGCGAACTTTTCCAACCTTTCATCACTCTATCAATGAAGTTTAAATCTTTGACCCCTCTCCGAATTTTATTGTGTTTGGGAATACTCTTACTGCTTTCTATTACTTCCGTCCAAGCAAAATTTTATCAAACCAATTCCCCTCCTATTGAAATAAAACAAGGATGGCAATATCATTGGGGAGATTCTCCTCAAAATGAATATGGTTTTCCTTTATGGGCATTAGAAACACCTCAAAGTCTGGACTGGAAACCTTTAACACTTCCAGGTAAACTGTCGCCTCCTGCCTCAGAAAAGATATTTTGGTTAACAGTGGCTTTACCAGAAGGACAGTGGACATTTCCCAGTCTTTATTTTCGCGGTATTCCTCATCTTTTGGAAGTTTATTTTCAAGAAGAATTAATCTATATTTTTGACGAATTAGACGATCGCGATCGCCTTAAGGAAAAGGAAGGAGAATTCCCGATTGTTCCTCTCGGGTCTAATTTTCAAAATAAAAATATTTTTATCAAAGTTTATATTAATAATAATTTGCCTATTCCTTTGGGCGTTAATGGAATTTTAACCATTGGCAATAAACCCGATCTGATTAAAAGTTTAGTCTTGGGAGATAGTATCAAAATTGCTCTCGGATTATTGTTTATCTTTTGCGGAATTTTGCCGATCGCGATCGCAATTCTCAAAAAGACATTTAATATTTATCTTTCTTTTGGTTTTGTTTCATTACTCATTGGATTGTACACTATTACACCGACGGAAATTGTTCGTCTTCTCTTTAACTATCAGGTGAGTTGGACTTATATTCATCATGGTGCTTTTCATTTATTACCCGTGAGTATTTGTCTCTTTTTTGAGCATCTTTTTGGGATGGGACGTTTGGCAATTCCTCGTCGTCTTTGGCAAATTCATCTTTTCTATGCAATCTTAGCTTTAATTCTCGCAGGAAATGGGGTTATTACTTGGACTAATGCGGTTTATCCCACGCAGATTTTGGGAATTATAAGCGCGATCGCTTTAATTGCGATCGCCGCAAGGAAATCCTTGGGAGGAAGACAAGAAGCAAAAATATTTACTTGTGGATTTTCTCTATTTTTATTAGCAATTGTTCACGATATTGTTGTTTACATTTCTCCCATTAATATTGGGAATATTCAACTTTATTACTGGGGAATGCTGGCTTTTTTACTCTGTTTAGTTTTTATTTTAGAACGTCGCTTTACCGAAGCACAAAACTATTTGAAGGCTTATAATTTAGCATCAAATCGCTTTATTCCTCACGAATTTGTCAATTTTTTAGGGAAAAAGAGTATTATTGATATCGAACTTGGCGATCGCATTCACCAAGAAATGACAGTTCTATTTTCTGATATTCGTTCTTTTACCAGTATTTCTGAAAATATGACTCCGGAACAAAACTTCGACTTTCTTAATGCTTATTTGCATCAAGTTAGTCCAGTCATTCGAGAACATCGAGGTTTTATTGATAAATATATTGGCGATGCGATTATGGCCTTATTTTACCATAGTCCAGAAAATGGCATTGAAGCCGCGATCGCGATGCAAAATCAGGTCAAACTATTTAATCAAGATAGTCACAGCAAGGGTTATCCTAATATTCAAATTGGCATCGGTTTACACTGCGGTAATTTAATGTTAGGAACAGTAGGGGAAAAGCAACGCATGGACACGACTGTTATTGCAGATGCTGTTAATTTGGCCTCTCGTTTGGAGACGGCAACCAAACAATATGGTGCAAGTATATTGATGAGCGAACAAACTTTAAATCGCTTGCCAAATGCCCATAAATATGCTTATCGATTTCTCGGTCAAATTTTAGTAAAAGGGAAAAAAGAACCCATTAGAATTTATGAAATTTATGAAGCAGATTTACCCCAATTAAAAGCATTTAAAACCGAAACTAAACTATTATTTGAAAAAGCAGTAAATTTAGGCGATCGCGGTCATACGGATGAAGCTAGAGAAATTTTGCAAACATTACAAGCAAAAAATCCTGAAGATAATGCAGTACAATTACTTTTATTTCGTCTGGATATTAATACAAGTAGGTTGGGTTAGAGATAGCGATTATTAATTATCAAGATAGGATGAATAGAAAGAATGAGATTTAGTTTGAAATTCTGGACATTGAATCGCTTGTTCCGTATTGGCAATAAAAGGCTGAATCGTACATTTTAAACGGTGGTCATTCGTAAAAAAACGACAGTTTGTGCAAGGAATAGCGTGCATTTTTTGACTTTTGACGATCGCCTCCCGAACTGCACTAAATACTCCTAAAAATGCGGCGATCGTTAGTCCCCAAGCGAGAACAAAACAAATAGGAACAAGAAAAGGAGTGAGCCAATGAGAGGCAAAATATAAAACTTGAAACATTATTCTTATCCTTTCATACTTAACAATTCTACTAATTGAGCAAGTTGTTTTTTGTTAAAAATGTGAGTCAGGGCTTTAGCTGCAGCTTTAGGTTCAACAGGAATGAGAACTTGAGGTATTTTAGCACTCGCCAATTGCTTGAGAGACTCGCTAACTTGAATTTCTTCCCCTTTTTTTAAGACGATCGCATCGCTACCCTGTTTGAGTTCTGTAATAATAATCGGGGCGAGAGTACGATAAGAAAACTTAGGATTGGCGATCGCCCGATGGGAAGCCTTAGCCACCTTTTGCCAATTCTTTTCTCCTGATGCTAACTTAGCAAGACGCACGCAAAAGCCTTGCAATTCTTTCCGTCCTTCTGGAGTCGCCTTTTGCTTGAAACAGGCCAGCATTTTCTTAAGGAGTTCTTTAGATTCTCGAGCAAATTTTTCCTGTTCCGAAGAGAGTTGGGGTTCGATATCCTGAAGAGATATTTCTTGGGGAGTGGAAGCAGGGAGAGAAACAGCTAAAGCAACTTCCCCTCTCATTAACTGATCGAGATAAGCCTCCAGTTCGATAAAATGGGGTTCTGCTTCCGCCATAATGCGATCGGCATCTTCGTCGCGCAAGCCGAAAGGACTATCGAGTTGTTCGATCAGGGATTGGAGGGTGTCATACCCTTTCAAAAAAAGCGTTTCTAGCTTATGATCGACGGAAACCTCATGGTCTTTGAGAATCTTAAACCCATCTTCTAAACGGTGTGCCGTTTTTTGGATGCTGTTATAGCCCAGCATCGCCGATCCCCCTTTCACCGAATGTGCCGCCCGAAATAACTCGTTTAACTCTTCGGGGTCGTTCATCACCTTAGACAGATCCATCAACCCATGTTCGAGAGTTTCAAGGTGTTCTCGCGCCTCTTCAATGAAGTAGCCTAAGATTTTTTGTTGATTGGCATCCAAGGTCGTTTCTCCCAACTCGATGTGAATCTGTGTAATGGATGGGAAGAAGCAGACCTATTGTCCTCGCGCCAAAATTCCCCCATCTTAACCCCTATTTTTTGTGGTTTCGATCCAGTAAAAACGATCGCAGTCCGGCTTTTTTTGCGGCCTTATAATCGTTTTCAACACTATCGCCAATATGCCAAGCATTTTCTGGCTGACATTCGTGTTTTTTCAGGGCGATCTCAAAAATTTTTGCTTCCGGTTTCGCCGCCCCGCTTGCGGAAGAAATTGTAATACTGGTAAAAAATTTCTCCAGTTCTAATGTTCCGATTAAACCGTGCAAGCGGGAATCAAAATTTGAGATGATTCCCAATTCAACTCGTTCTCTACGCCAGGTTTCCAGGACTGGAAGAATATCGGGATAAACAATCCACGGGTCTGGCGTTGTAAAGTAAGCGTAAAGCTGTTGAAAAAATGCGCCAAAATTATCGAATTGAGGTAATGCACCTGTTTTTTTAAAGGTTGCTTGTACCAAGTCGTGCCACCAGTAATATTCTTTTTCGGGAATATCGATGAAACTGACATCGGGAAAGGCCAGGGGGGGAGTTTGTCGATAACAGTGGTAGAAAGCTGGGTGAATGTCTTTTGGGGAAACATCAACGCCAAAATCGCGGGCGATTTCGCTATAAACTTTTCCCACGCCTCCTTTTACGCCAAATAGTGTACCGACTGCATCTAGAAAAATGACTTTTGGTTTGGACATCGCACTCAATTCACCCTTTTTTAAGACAAAAATTCAATTAATGGTTGAGAAATCCAGTTAAAGCCAACAGCAAGTTGGTGCTTTAAGGCGGGTAGACGATACAGATAAACCAATCGTCGTGCTAAATAAGCTAAGGTGCCATCTAATTTTATGCCCAATCCTGTCAAGGTCGCATTATCAATTCCCAAGGTCATCATTTCGCCGAGGGAATTGTAGCGGAAAGGCAGTAAAGGGCGATCGCTTAGAGAAGCCCAAATATTCCACGCGCAATAGTCAGCCTGCTGAATGGCAGTTTGGGCGGTGGCAGGAATTTTTTCTCCCGTCGTCGCAATATCTCCCAAAGCAAATATGCCTTCATAAGTTTCAATTTGCAAGGTCGGCGTTAATTTTAAGCGGTTAGAGTCGCTGCGAGGAAAGGGGAGAGAGTCAAGCAGGGACAGGGCTTTCGTTCCTACGGTCCAGAGGACAATTTCTGTGGCAATGGTATCAACTTGACCTTTATGGAGTAGGGAAAGGCTATCTGCGCCGATCGCCTCTACTGTAGTTTCTAGGTCCAGCCAAATTTCCCTTTCTTCTAGGCTCTTTTTGGCAGCTTGGCGGTTAAATTCTGAGGCAGTTTCGAGGATATCTTCTCCTCGTTCGACGATGCGAAGGCGACCTCTTTCTCCGAGGCGATCGGCGAGTTTGCAGGCTAGTTCTACACCGCTATAACCCCCCCCGACGATGGCAATGCGAATTTTATCGCGATCGGATTCTTCCAGAAAGCGCAATTTTTCCTGTAAGCGATAGGCATCTTCGAGGGTACGGAAGGGGATAGCGTGTTCTTTCGCGCCTGGTACGAGGTTTAAGGGAGTGGTACCCCCCAGGGCGATAACGAGGCGATCGCAGGTGATATCGGGGCGATTTTCCAGTTGCACTTGCTTGTTTTGAGCATCGATCCCCGTGATTTTGGCTTGCAGAAAATGCACGCCAGTATCTGCGAGAAGTTCTTCAAAGGGAGGGGCAATTTCCCAGGTTTGCAGTTCTCCCGTGAGAAGTTCGTATAACAGGGGGGAGAAGAGAAAGCGATCGCTTTTATCGATCAAGACAATTTCCGGTTTAGGGGCATTATCCCAAGGGAGTTTGCTTAAACCTAGGGCGGTATAGAGTCCACCAAAACCACCGCCCAGAATACAGATCCGTTTGGGTTGTTCGTTCATAGAAGGAAAGTTGAGCAGAGATTTGTTCTTCATTTTAGAGGCAAAGCAATGAATGCTGAGTGCTGAATGATGAATGATAAATTTTTCTCTTTCTTCTTCGTTCCTCGATCGTTGAATAACGGATGACGGGGGACTATTGCGATCGCGCCCGTTTTTCGTTAAATTAATGCTCACAACAAACTAAATTTTTTCAGGTTGGGTGCGTTTGCGATTGTTTAATTACCCATTACCCTTGTCATAGAATTGTGAATAATTTGCTCTCTTTTGGTTGTACTGGAATCATTTTCCTCGGTTGTCTTGCCCCGGCGATCGCGCAAGTGACCCCTGTTGAAAGCACTTCAGCCAGTGACCTTCTTCTGGTTGAACCGCGTCTTGGAGGCGGTGTAAGTACCTCTGGGGCTGGAGTGCCGCGTTTTTCTCATCTGGAAGGTTTTGCCCCTCTAGTACAGACCCCTGGAGAAAGTATTTTATTTCTGGAAGGGCATTTATCTTGGTTTGATTATGAGACAGTTGGCACCAATTTGACCTTGGGACATCGTTTTTACGATCGCGATGGCGATCGCATTTTTGGGGGTTATGTTTCCTACGATAGCCGCGATACAGGCAACAATCGTTTTAATCAAATTGGTTTTGGGTTTGAACGCCTTAGCGATGATTGGGATTTGCGCTTAAATGGTTATGTTCCTTTTGGCGATAACCGCAAGCAAATAGGTTCAACGCTTTCTAATATTACCGATGCCAGCATTTCCAGTTTTGGTTTTCAAGGGAATTTATTGTTGTTTTCGGGAACGCAAACCCGAGAGGAAACAAGACAATATGAAGCAGCGATGTTGGCGATCGATGGAGAAGCAGGGGGCAAACTACTCGATATTAGCGATTTTGGGCAAGTGCGGGGTTATGGAGGATTATATTATCTTGATGCCAGTAATACCACGGCATTAGGATGGCGGGCGAGATTAGAAGCACGAGCATTAGATAATTATATTGTCGGTTTAGGTATTCAGCATGATGCTGTTTTTGGCACAAATTTTATCTTTAATTTTGGGATTAATTTTGGTGGGTCTTCGGGGAAAGAAAAAGAAGAAGGGTTACTCGCCAGAATGGGAGAATTTGTCACGCGCAATAATGCAATTATTATTGACGAACAAACTGAGTTCGCAACCTCTTCAGAAACTTTTGCCAATGTCGTTGCAACAAATCCAGTAACCGGAGAACAATGGTTTTTCCAGCACGTCAGCAATACGGAAGGGATTGGAGGAAATGGAACATTTGAGAATCCTTTCAATACAATTGTGGAAGGAATTAATGCAGCAAATACGAACAGTACGAATAATCAGAATGAAATCGTTTACGTGCAGTTTGGTAATGATATTGCTAACACCACAGCAATTACCATCCCTGATAATATTCAATTGCTTTCTATCGCGCCAACGCAAACTATTAATACACAATTAGGAACGCTACAGTTACCCTCGTCAGGGGCAGGAACGAGCCAGCGACCGCAAATCAATGCAACAGTAACAATGGGCAATAATAGCGTTCTCTCTGGATTTAATCTTAATAATATAACAGGAGATGGGATTTCTGCTACGAATGTCAGTGGTTTTATCGTTGAAGAAAGTGGGCTGAGTTCAATAACAGGAAATGGGATTTCTTCAAACAATTCCAGTGGGTTTACAGTTAAGAATAATTCCTTTAATACAATGACTCAGAACGGAATTTCTGCAAGTGGTTCAAATGGATTTACTGTCAGTAATAATTCTTTTAATACAATAAGTCAGAATGGGATTTCTTCCAGTAGCTCTAGTGGTTTTACTGTGAGTAATAATTCTTTTAACGCAATAACCCAAAATGGGATTTTTGCCAGTAGTTCAAATGGATTTACTGTCAGTAATAATTCTTTTAATGCAATAACCCAAAATGGGATTTCTGCCAGTAGTTCAAATGGATTTACTGTCAGTAATAATTCTTTTAATGCAATAACCCAAAATGGGATTTCTGCCAGTAGTTCTAGTGGGTTTACTGTCAGTAATAATTCTTTTAAGACTGTAACAGAAGATGGAATTTCTGCGAGCAGTTCTAATGGATTTACCGTGAGCAATAATTCCTTTGATACTGTCACAGAAAATGGAATTTTTGCAGAAAATTCAACCGGATTTACCATTGAAGGAAATACACTGAGTAATATCGCTCAATATGGAATTCAAGGAGGTGTCGATAATGGTAGTAGTATTGGCAGTATTGTCATTCAAAACAATACTTTAAGCAATATTGGCGGAGGAAGTAGTTCGGGAAGCAATCAATATGATGGAATTTTTGTGGGTGCTTCAAATAGTAGTACAATTACCGATGTTACCATTTCTGGCAATACAATTAGTAATGTAGATAATGACGGCATTGCCGTTGGTGCAACAGATGGAAGTACGTTATCTCTGGCAACAATTACAGGTAATAATGTGAGTAATGTTGGGCGTTTTGGTATTGGGGTGGGTGTTGATACTGTCTCTGGAAATGGTTCTGTGGTTTCCAATGCTGCAATTACGAGTAATAGTGTTAGTGCTGGAGGGACAAAAGCAAATATAGGAACTCCGGGTGCAAATATAGGAGTTGCGATTCAATCTAATACGAGTCAAGTTTGTTTTAGTCTTTCTAACAATATCCTAACCAATCCTCCAGCAATATCATTGGCAAGTATAACAGATTTACAGGTTCACTTACAACACGTTACAGGAGGATTACCTGTTGCCGCTAATTTTGATATTGTTG
This sequence comes from Spirulina sp. 06S082, assembly GCF_034932145.1. Taxonomy (NCBI): domain Bacteria; kingdom Bacillati; phylum Cyanobacteriota; class Cyanophyceae; order Spirulinales; family Spirulinaceae; genus Spirulina; species Spirulina sp. 06S082. Next base: position 11,976 of record NZ_JAYGHV010000293.1, read on the forward strand.
GGGGAAATACTGTCAGTAACATTCAAAGTAACAATAATAGCTTTACTGGAAATGTGCAGATGTATATTCCTGTAAACGTGGCTTTAAATAGCACTAATTCTAACAGTGTAGCGAGTTGTCCCTAGGAATAACCTGCGTAATTTGTTATTGCGCGATCGCCGTATCTATCTCTAAAATTGTTAGTATACTTACAAACACGAGGCGATCGCCTCTTCTAATTCCACCTGACTCAACTCAGTAATCATAAACACTTCCTGTACACTTTTATTATGACGAGCAATGATTTTGTAACCGCCGCGAATAGGAACAGAAACGCGCAATTTTAACTGAGGAATATTCCCCCTAGCACGACTAATAACCCCCGGTGTCACCGTGGTAATATTTCCGAGGGAGATTAAACGCTCTAAAACAGGAATTAAAGTGGGAATGTGGGTAGAATGATTCCAAACCAGACGACCTTTAGCAGGTTTAACCATGATTATGCTTTCTCCAAAGGTGCCATTGTTAATCCTGCGCGACTCAACTGCTGGTGATACAATTCTGCGGGTTCCTGGGGTCCCACCCATACCGTTGCTTGTCCTTCAAAATGAACGCTATTGGTAAGCTCCCAAGCGCGATCGCTGGTCATTCCAGGGATATACTTCATTAAACATTCTGCCACGTGCTGGAACGTATTAAAATCGTCATTGAGGACGATCACCCGATAATTGGGATAGGGTTTGCGAATAGTTTGATTGACTCGATCTGGGGCGATCGTCGGACTCGCTGCGAGAATAGGATTATTGACTACCATGCCCCGATGGGAGACTGGCATTATCATACTCGTTACCACACTCATTGGTTTTTGAAAACCTCTGTTCAACTTCGTTACCATATTATCCGCCTATTTTAGCGTTTTTTGAGATTCTTTTCCAACTCTTATGGCGATCGCGAAGTCCCTCAATCATAATCCTCAATTGGTAAAGCGATCGCAAATTCAGTTCCTTCTCCAAATTTCGAGGTACAAATCAGAGAACCTTTGTGTTTCTCTTCAACAATTTGTTTTGCGATCGCTAATCCCAGTCCCGTCCCCTTCCCTACAGCCTTAGTTGTAAAATGGGTCTTAAAAATGCGTTTTTTAACTTCTTCAGTCATCCCCATCCCATTATCGCGAATGCGGACGATAGCCTGTTTTCCCGATACTTCCGTGGCGATCGTAATTTGATTGGGGTTAGCTTCAATTTCAGCAAAAGAAAGCTCTTTATTACTTTCTTCTAAAGCATCGATCGCATTAGACAAGATATTCATAAAAACTTGATTAAGCTGTCCTGCAAAACAATTGATTTCGGGAAGTTGACTATAATTTTTTATAACTATAATTTCTGGGTAATTATCCTGTGCTTTTAAGCGATGTTTTAAAATCAGTAGCGTGCTTTCTAAACCTTGATGGAGATCGTAAGTCGTTTTTTCCGTTGTATCCCCACGAGAAAATGTGCGTAAAGCCTGACTGATATCTTGCAGGCGATCGGCACCATCTTTCATGGAATGAATTGCATTGGGCAAATCTTCCCGCAAATATTCCAAATCGATATCTTCGGCATATTCTCTAATCTCTGAGTCAGGATTTGGATAATATTTCTCATACAATTTTAAATATCCCAAGAGGTCTTCAATATAATTTGCGGAATGGGATAAATTTCCTTTAATGAAACCGATAGGATTATTGATCTCATGAGCAACACCTGAAACTAATTGACCCAAGGAAGACATTTTTTCACTTTGTACAAGCTGAAGTTGAAATTCTTGTAATTCTTTCAGATTTTTTTCTAATTCTTGCGTTCGTTCGGTAACTTTTTCTTGTAAGATTTTGTTCTGTGCTTCTAAATCTTGAGTTAAAGAATAAATTTGGAGATGAGTGCTTACTCTTGCTAGTAACTCTCTTTGCTCGATTGGTTTAGTAATATAATCAACTCCTCCCATTTCAAATCCTTTGACTTTATCATCAGGATTTGATAAAGCTGTCATAAAAATAACAGGAATCTCTCGTATATCTGGATCGGCTTTTAAACGTTGACAAGTTTCAAAACCATCAATTCCTGGCATAAGAACATCCAGTAAGATAAGATGCGGGCGAGCAAATTTTGTCCGCGCTAATGCACTTTCTCCGTCCTGAGAAACTAAAACAGTTAAACCGAATTCTTCTAGATAATCAACAGCAACCGCTAGATTTGTAGGGTTGTCATCAACTAATAAAATCTTATACTCCTCAAGGTTTAAATCATTCAAATTGAAGTACATTATTTTTCTCCTAATTTAATATATTTCTGAATTAAAGCAACGAGTGCTTTTTCTTGAAATCCTTGAGCTAACTCTTTAATGCGATCGGTAAAGGGAATATATTTTTCATTAATTTCTGCTAAATAAATAGCCCGATCGCGAATCTTTTTCATACTTCCCATCATAGCAAGCTCATACAAAATTTCCATTTCTTCTTCGGGAGGCACAATGAATTCACGGGTTTTTATTTCTGAGTTAATCTCTCGATCCTTGCTATTATCCTCAGTAGTTGTTGCAAAAACCCACTCTAATTGCAATTGTTCTGCCAAAACATTGAGTAACAGTTGCTCATCTACGGGTTTGGGTAAAAAAGCATCGCATCCAGCAATCCGACTTCGATCGCGATCGCCTTCTAATACACTAGCAGAAATAGCAATAATTTTAATATCCGTCATTTCCGAGATTTGGCGAATTTCTTGTATCGCCTCAAATCCTGTTTTAACAGGCATAACCAAATCTGTCAAAATTAAATCAGGTCGAAGTTGACGAGCAAGATCGATCTCTTCCTGTCCGTTTTCTGCCAAAATGACCTCAAAACCTAAAGGTTCAAGCATTTCCTGTAAAACGAGACGATTAGCAATATGGTCATCAACAACCAGCAATGTTCGGCGATCGCCTTGATATCCTTTAATTTGTCCGATCGCTTCTTTTTGAGTAGGAGGAAGCGCTGCTACAACGACAGGACAAGAGAGAATAAACCAGAACTGTGTCCCTTGATTTGATTGGCTCTCAACCTGCAATGTACTATTCATTAATTCAATTAATTGTTTAGTAATTGCCAATCCCAATCCTGTTCCTTCCGCACGACGTTTAGTATCGCCAACCTGTTCAAAAGGCTGGAAAATTGTTTTAAGTTGTTCCTCGCTCATCCCTACCCCAGTATCTCGAATTTCAAAACGAATTTGGCTATTGATCGATGATTGATGATGAGGTGATGGGTGATGGGTAACGGAAAAAGTTACTTTTCCTGTATCGGTAAATTTAACTGCATTTCCAAGTAGATTAAGAAGAACTTGTCTCAGTCTTTTTTCATCAGCTTGAATGCCTTCCGGTAACTGAGGATCGAAGATACATTCAAAGAGAATATCTTTTTCCAATGCTCTCATCCGCATGATTCCCGCAACACTTTCTAAAAAGCTAGGAAAATGCAAATCTGCGGGATAGATTTCCATTTTTCCTGCCTCAACTTTCGAGAGATCGAGAATATCATTAATGAGCGTTAATAGGTGTTTTCCGCTCTGTTGAATGATGTTTAAACCTTCACTTTGTTGAGGAGAAAGACTGCGATCGCGTCTTAAAATTTGAGCATAACCTAAAATACCATTAAGAGGGGTTCGCAGTTCGTGACTCATATTGGAAAGAAAACCGCTTTTGGCATGATTTGCAACTTCTGCTTTTTCTTTAGCTTGTTGTAATTGTTCGCTGGTACGCTGAATTTCTTGAAATTTCTGCACTAAGGTTTCTGACATATTTCGGAAGTTGGACACCAAAGCGTCAATTTCCATCACCGAACGATCCGGCCAGCTAACATCTTGGTATTCTAAAAGTTTGTTCGGCAAATTGCTAGTCAGTTGCGCTAATTGTAAAATTGGTTTGACGAGACGACGACTGAGAGTACGAGCCAGAATAACAGAAAAAACTGCGATCGCCAATAAAATTGTTAGGCTTTGAATATAGCGTTTTTGGAGACGAGCAATCTGTGGTGCTATTGGAGCCTCAACTGCTAATTTCCACTGAGAATTAGCATCTCCCAGGGGTATTTCGCGGATGTAAAAAGAGTTTTTCCAAAGCACTAAGGTGGGTTTTCCGGGTAAATTGGGCAGCCAATGGTAGGCTCCTGACTCCAATGTGCGAATATCACCTCCAGTGCGGCGATCGTAGTCTTGTTGGGGTTTCAAGTCGTCTCGTGTGGTGGCGATCGCACCTCCAGTTTCATCAATCAAGGTACTGAGTAAACCTGACGCAACGTTACTCGCTTCAAGAAAATGGGTAAAAAAGTCTGGAGAAATAGACGCGATCGCAACTCCTGTATTATTTTGATTCTTCGCAGTTAAAATAATTTGAGATTGTCCTTTTGATTGCATAACTTGCAACCCCGATTTTTGAAAAAATATACTCTGAAAATCAGTAATATTGGCAGTTTGGAGAGGAGATGTTTTTGCAATTTCTTTTCCATTGCGATCGAGTAAATATACAGCTTCAAACGCAGGAAATATCCGTTGCGTTAATTCTGTACTTCCCTGCAAATTATTTTCGTTTTTAAAATTATCCTTATCGGCTATCTTGACTAATTCTTGTAACCCTTTTTGATTCCGTTCGTACCAGCTTTGAAATTCACTAGATAAATCTGTTGTAGCTACTTCTAACTGAGTATCAACGATGGTTTCTTCATATTGCATTGCCTCTCGACTATCGAGGGCAATGAGTAACAAAGCCGGTAAGAGAACAAAAGCAACAAGAAGATTGATCAACGTTTGCTCAAAAGACTGAGTTTTAGAAATTTGAGAACGAGCCGACCAACGATATACAGGAAAATAAGAAATAATAAGACTGGCAATTAACGCATTAAAAATTCCATTTACGGACTGTTTGACCATCACAATAATGGTAAGAATGTTATCCAATCCGAGAGCATATTTATAAAATATCCCGACTAAAGGCATACCAATAAATAGCCAATAGAGCGTATCTAAAAAGAGCAGATCGTTACTTTTACGACGCAAACCCCAACCTACCCAAATTGCTTCTACTGTAAAGATAATAAAAGCGTAAGGATGATACCATGAGATAATCGTGTAAACACTAGCTAGGGCGGCGGCAAAACTTCCCCAAAAAATTCCGTAAAGTTGGGCAATAATAAGCGTTGCAATACTACCAAAGAGAAAATAAACACTAAAAGCAAAAGGCAGTTGAAAATAATTACCGACTAATCCTACAATAATAAGAGTAATTAAAACCAGCAAGGAACGAACTTGTCTGAAAGGGGCGATAATCTGTCTCATTTTACTTGAAAATAAAAGGCAATTCTAAATCTGCAAGGTTTCAATACACCCGATCGCGCAATCGAAATATGAAATATCAACGGAAACTCAATTTTTCAAGCCTCTTTAAGTAAATATATTTAAAGAGACTTGATTTCTGATTACTAATCTTCCTTCTCTGGATTCTCTGGATGATTTTAAAGTAACCCTTGTTCTGCTAACCAGTCACGATTAAAGAGTTTAGATTGATAGCGAGAACCCCCATCACACAGCACCGTAACAATTGTATGTCCCGATCCTAATTGTTTCGCCAAGGCATAAGCTGCCCCAACATTAATCCCAACAGATCCCCCCATAAATAGCCCATCCTTTTCTAGTAACTGATAAACAATACGCACGCATTCCTTATCATCAACTTGGATAGCATCATCGATGGGAACCCCTTGCATATTTGCTGTAATGCGACTGTTACCAATACCCTCAGTAATCGATCGCCCTTCTGGTTTACTTTCTCCAGTTTTCACGTAACTATATAAACCACTTCCCATTGGATCCGCAACAATACATTTCATTGCCGGGTTTTTCTCCTTCAAAAACATAGCTGTCCCCGCATAAGTTCCCCCAGTTCCCGTCGCAGCTACCCAAACATCAACTTTGCCATCGGTTTGTTGCCAAATTTCCGGACCTGTTGTTGCATAATGGGCATTACGATTGGCTAAATTATCAAATTGATTTGCCCAAATCGCATTCTCCATTTCCGAGGCAACCCTCCCAGAGAGTTTAACGTAATTATTGGGGTCTTTGTAAGGAACTGCTGGAACAGTGCGAACTTCAGCCCCTAATGTTCGCAATAGTTCTATTTTTTCGGGGGATTGAGTTTCGGGAATAATAATCAAGCATTTATAGCCTTTAGCATTACAAATATGTGCCAAACCAATGCCTGTATTGCCCGCAGTTCCTTCCACAACGGTGCCTCCTGGTGCAAGGAGTCCTTTTCGTTCCGCATCTTCGATAATATAGAGGGCAGCGCGATCTTTGACGGACCCTCCTGGATTGAGAAATTCCGCTTTCCCCAAAATCTCGCACCCTGTTTCATCACTGAAACTGTTCAAGCGAATCAGAGGTGTATTGCCCACCGTTCCAATAAAACCGTTTTTGATATCTGCCATGTTTGTCCGTGAATGTTGTGCCAACTTTGCTTAATTTCCCCAATTATCCCGCGAAATTCAATCTCTCCCAAGGTTGACAAATCTTGCAAAATCTGCTAGGACATATTTTGGGCTGGGGATTGCCCTGACAAAATCAAAAAATTTAAGTGTATTAAAGTTTATGAAGTTATCTAGTATTGGTCAATTTGTTCTCGGTATCTTTCTCGGTATTTCAATTTTAGGTATCAGTGGAGCGGCGGCAGGTTACTATTTTTTCAGTAAGATGTCCGTAGTCCCTTCCAAGCCCGTTTATCCGGAAGAACGTCCCCAGTCTTCTGAAGATTCTGCAAAAGAAGGGGAAGGAAAAGGGGAGGAAGAAGTTGTTTCCGAACCCGAAGCCCCTAAAGTCCCATTACCAGAAGGTGCTTATCGCGTTCGCGTCAATTGGCCAGATGGGTTGAGTTTACGAGATAAACCCGATTTTGATGCCGATCGCCTTGAGGTTATTCCCTATGATGCTGAAATGATTGTTTTAAGAAGTAATGAGGATGGAACATGGGATTGGGTTCGTATTCCAGGAACTAATAAAGAAGGTTGGGTTAAAGCGGGAAATAGCGATCGCATTGAGGAAGATTAATAAGTATTCAGAGATGTAGGGACGTTTCATGCAACGTCCCTACGGAGTGTTAGTTTTGCCTTATACTTCCTCAGCAAGTTCCCTATCAATTTCTGCTAAAATCTTCGCTGCCATTGTATAAAGTTCTTGATGGCAATTGCCGTTACTTGCCATTAACCCCCCCCATTGTCTGACATCTCCTTGATTGTAAAGTAAGTCCTTACCTTCAAAACTGGTAAAATTTCCCCCAGCTTCCGTTAGAATTAATTCTGGTGCAGCAAAATCCCAATCTTTCGGTGCAGATTTGCCCGAAAGCGAGATATAAACATCGGTTTTTTGTTCGAGAATGGTGGAAACTTTACAGCCCACACTTCCCACTGCAAAACGTTCCTTAAAAGGAATCCTTTCTAACATTTTGTTGAGACGAAGATTACGATGGCTGCGACTGGCAACTAGGTTTAAATCTTCGATTTTATGGCGATCGCTGGCTCGAATTTCTTTGACTTCCCCCGATCGCGTTTCGACTTTTGTGCCTTGTCCTTTAATGGCAAAATATAACTTATCTGTTTCCGGAACTACCACAACCGCTAATTGCGGTCTTCCTTGATACGCTAAAGCAATATGTACGGCATATTCTCCAGTTTTTTCAATAAAATCTCGCGTCCCATCAAGGGGATCGATAATCCAAACCCAATCTTTCGCAATCGGTTCTGCTTTTTCTACATTAAAATTTTCTTCACTCAAATAACCAAAATCTTCCTCAGCCAGTTCTTTTTGTAAGTTTTCTAAAATATAATGATTAGCAGCTAGATCGGCTTTTGTGACCGGATCTCCCTTCTTATCCTTAACTTCTAAATCCGTATTACCGCGATAGTAAGCCTGCAAAATGTCCGCAGCACCCCAAGCAACTTGACGGGCGATCGCGCCAATTTCATCCAAACGATTCTCGATCATGTTCTTTAAAGTTCCAACTTATAGTTTAGGAGTGCATCTCAAATTTGTAAATCTATCATTCAGTTAACAAGAAAAAACTTGCTAATGGTGGAACAAGCAGGATGCTTGTTCGATGATTATAGCAAATTACCGTGGGTCGAGGAGTGGTGGAGTGCAATTTATTAACTTAATCCTTATAAACCCTTCTAAAAGAGGGGAATTTTGCTGAGTTAGAATAAATCCTCAAATGGCTCCATATCGTATTCTTCGAGAATTCTGTTAAAAATTTCGGTAGCGCGATCGCCATCTAATTCTAAATCTCCAGCTAATTTACTCCAATATTGATATTCCTCTTCGCTAAAATGTTCGTCTGCGATGGCAAATTCGGCGGAAACTTGGAAGGCTTCTTCAGCACAATCTTCTGCGAGAATCACTTGAGTTGCTGCATTATAAAGCATCTCAAATCCACCCATTTCTAGGAGTTCGTCGATCTTCTCTTGCAACTCTTCTGCATCAATATCATAGCGATCGTATAGTGTCACTAATAACTCAGTTTCTTCTTCCGATAAACCATCTACAGCAGCCCCGTATAAAGCAATAATAGCAATTGCTTCTAATAGGGTTAAATAACAAGTTCCATCTTCATCATCTTCCTCGTCTTCATCATAAAACTCGTCATCAAAATCTTCATCTTCATCTACCCATATTTCTTCACTGAGGTCTAATTCTGTTGTTCCTTTAATTTTCCAACAATCAAAGCAGAGATCGGAATTGGTCATGTATTCATAGGGAATATAACAATAACCTTCATCTCCCCAGTCTTCCCCCCATGAATTACGAACAACAAATACTTCCGCACTGTCTTTATACCCTACGCAAAGCATGGCGTGTTTGCCATGTTCTTCTCGCCCTTCCTCACTGTCTAAATCTGGTAAAATAACTCGCCCTTGGGTTTTAGCGCGATCGAAAGAGCGAAACAAAGTTAGGCCAAATACGAAGGGATATCCTTCTGCTAAACAATGTTTCATGGCATAAATATCTATAGGAACTTGTTCCGGTATTTCCCATTGGAACTCGGGAAATTCTAGCAATCCTTGTGCCTCGTTATAAGCAATCCCATGAGGTTCGGTATTAACGTTCTTAACTTTACCATCATGGGTGACTTCATAAGACCAAGTTTCTTCATGACAAATCCCTTCATCTTGCAAACTCAGCAATGCTAAAGTAATGCTACTTCCTTGGTCTTTGATGCGATCTTCGCCAAAATATTCTAAGGCAAGTCGGCGAGCATTATAATAAACAAAAAGGCGACTGAAATCAACTTCTTGTTCCAAACGATTCATAATATATTCGTATCCACCCACAACTGCATTAGCTGTGCAACTATTTGCTCCAGCTTGGTCTTCTACGGGACTCATAAAAGGACGAAGATCGACTTGAGGAGGAAGTTCCTCTTCTGTGAAGCGATCGGTACTATAAACTCCTGAACCTGCAATTTCTCGTTGAGAA